>NZ_MCUF01000033.1:0-46383 GCF_002873615.1 Shewanella sp. 10N.286.51.B7 | reverse complement strand
ATGAGCTATGAGCTATGAGCGGTGAACTGTGCGCTATGAGATGTGCCAATGGCTGTTTAGAAATGACTAAGACTTATGCCTATGACTTGAGCGTTTAGAATAGCGATGGCGTTTTGGCTGCAGTTTTGCCTAAGTAGGGAATGTATACGATATGAATAATGAGTAGGTGACTTTTTACTTTGTGGTTTAAGTTGGATGTTGTGTCAACAAATAGCCAGGTGATAGCTAGTCTGATCCAAACCAATCTGAAAATAACCAGCTTTAAAATAACTAGCCTGAAAATAACTAGCCTGTAAACAAAAAGCCCAGTACTTAATACTGGGCTTACTGACTTGATGCAGAGTTTATCTAGCTAGAAAAAAGAGTTTCTTCCAAGCTTCTCCCTTTCATGATGGCTTTATATTGCCAGCCATGTTCACTAAATAGTGTGAGTAATGCCGTTTCAAGGTTAAAGCTAGTATCAAAATGATGCTCGATAATGATTTGTTCGTCATCACTGACTTTGACATTGATGATGTTAGGCATGCTTCTTACTTTATCACTCAATAGTGCGATATCAGATTGCTGCATCGTCAGAGTCAAAAAGGCTGTTTCTGCATCAGCTTTCATTGAAACTGATTGCTGCAATTGCCCTTGTTCTAAATAAAGCACCTGATCACAGAGTTTTTCTAGTTCTTCTAAATTGTGTGAACTGATGACGAATGTGGTGGTTGCTGATAAATCCTTTACGATTTGACGGATTTTTTTGGCATTAGCAGGATCAAGTCCCGCTGTGGGTTCATCTAACAAGACTAATTTAGGCGATCCCATGAGCGCTTGAGCGATAGAAACACGTTTACTCATGCCATGGCTTAAGCTTTTAGGTAACATTAAAGCTGAGGCGGATAAATCCACTAATTCCAGCACTCGTAGGGCTTCTTGTTTTGCCTGTTTGCCGTTCATGCCCTGTAACTTTCCAAAAAATGTCAGTTGCGACACGATAGTAAAGTTAGGATCTAGCGCCGCATCTTGAGGTAAAGCAGAGACTACGTTTTGTAATTTCTGGCTGCCAGGTTTTTCACCTAAAATAGAGATCTCACCAGAACTCGGGTGAATAAAGCCACATAGCAAGCTAAATAACGTGGTTTTACCTGCGCCATTAGGGCCGACAAGGGCGATAGGCGCGCCGGTATCTAATGACAGATTGATATTAGAAAGGGCCGCTTTAGTACCGTATTGCTTAGATACACCTTCACATGTAATTAGCTTCATAGTGCACTCCGTTGCATGTAAATGCGACCTGCTATTAATACAGCAAGTGTTTGAATGAGAGGAATGGGTGCATACATCAATGAGCTTAACCCTTGCGTATTTATCATTAATGATAATTGCGAACCAGGTAGTACCCAACTTAAAAATGACATAGCAGGTAATTGGCTATTAATGATCATGATTAAAATGCCACTCACCGCCCATAAGATCACGGCGTAAATACTCGCTTGTCGTGCGCTATTTGCATACCAAGATAAAACAGCCATAACTGCGGTATAAGGTAGCAGTGCGATAAAGACATTGATAAATACTGAAAAACCACTTAATAAGGCATCGGTAAATAATCCAGTATCTCTAGTGAGTACCATCAAGATGGTGGCAATAATAGTTAATAACAGCAAACACCCTTGTATGAGCATTTGACCTAAAAAGCGACCGAAGAAAATACTATCACGACTGACTCTTAAGGTAAGAAATCTAAATGAGCCACGTTGTTTATCAGAACTGAATTGATCTGCAGTGATAAAAATGCTGAACATTGGGAACACATACAGTGCAATACACCAAAAAACGGCAAACTCAGCGACCTTCCAGCTAAAGAGTTGGCTGAGTGCATCTGGGCCATAGATACTTTGTACAAGTTCTTTAAAGCCAGGTTCTAACATATAGACTGAGGCACTTTGCACTGGGTATAACAAAATAATTGCCCAGAGTAATGAGAAGGCGATTAACGCGGCAATACCTTTGGTATTAGTGAATCGCTTACTCAGTTCATAACTGGCAATAAGCCAAGTTTGACGAAGTGAGGAAGACCGAGGAGATGCGTCCATAAGTAAAAAATATCCTTGAGAAAACGGTGATGTGTTCGCCATCATACTTGATAGCGAACCAGATGAAGATTAATTTTTGTTAAGTCAGTGTTAACTCTGACTTTAATGATTAATCTAGCAGTTGTTCAAGTTCGGCTAAACGCTGGGTTAAATCACTCACTTGAGATTCTAATGCATCAACTCTTTCAAGTAGGGCATGTGTTGCTTCATTACTCGCAGGTTTAACTACTGGAGCAGCAGTTACGTCAAATGAAGTACTGCCTTGCTCAAGATACTGTTTATCAGAAAATAATTGAGCATAACGGCAATCTCGGCGATTGGCTTCACGCGGCAATTGTACGACTAGTGGCTCATCTCTTGATGCTAAAGATTGCAGTGCCGCTTCTACTTGCTGCGGCCCATCAAATTCATGTAATCGATTGCAGCGGGTTTTAAGCTCACCAGGAGTTTGAGGTCCGCGAAGCAGTAATACAATGATAATGGCAAGTTGTTCATTTGAAAATTGAAGGTCACTAAATTCGGTATTACAAAAGCGGTGCTTGTATTTAACCACGCGGCTGCCGAAGCCTGTTTGCTCGCTGATCAGTCTTTTCTTGGTGAGGTCATCTATGAGCGATTGTGTTTCTTGTTCAGATAAGCTCATCACAGGTTCACGGCTGCTTTTTTGATTACATGCCATGGTCAGGGAGTTAATGGAAAGGGGATACTGTTCGGGGGTAGTAATTTCTTTTTCTAATAAACAGCCGATGATGCGGGCTTCTTGATTGCTAAGTTCCATAAATTACTCCAAATAAAAAAGCATGGTTTGTTATAACAGAACCATGCTTTTTATCAAATAATTCAGTTTATCTGTAGCTTATTTAAGCAATCTAATGCCATCATCTTCGATACTGATTTGGCCACCTTTAAATAAACCACCAATACTGCGCTTAAACGCTTTTTTGCTCATGGCTAATTGGTCATAAATGATCGCTGAATCAGTCTTATCATTTAATGGTAAAAAGCCACCCGCACGATGTAATTTATTAATGATTGTTTCAGCATTTTTATCTAAGTTTTGTTGACCAGCTTTTTGTAAAATCAAATCAACTTTGCCGTCTTCACGCACTTGTTTAATATAGCCTTTAATTGATTGGCCAAAACTTAAACGCTGGAATACTTCATTTTGGAACAAAACACCCCAATGGGCATTGTTGATAATGGCTTTAAAGCCTAAGTCTGTACTGCCGCCGATGATTAAATCGACTTCTTGTCCAGCTTCATACTCAGGAGGTGTTTTATCTAAAAACTTATCGACTTTAGATGAAGCCATAATACGTTCATCAACATGGTTAGGATGAACATAAACCAAGTAAGATTTACCTTCTTCAATGCTTCTGTGCTGTTCGCCGAAAGGTAATAGCAAGTCTTTGTCTAAGCCCCAATCTAAAAAGGCACCAAATGGACCGGTTGCGATGGCTTTAAGGTAAGCAAACTCACCCACTTGAGCATAGGGCTTTTGGGTGGTGGCAATCACAATATCTTCAGAATCAAGATAAAGAAATACATCAACCATATCGCCAACTTGGCAGTTTTTAGGGACAAACTTATTAGGTAATAGTACTTGTCCTAATTCTTGCGCATTCACATAAACGCCAAAACTGACTTGTTTTACGACTTCTAGGGAGTGATTCTTTCCGATTTGTATCATTTGCGGCTCTATTTAACTAAAGATAAGGAGAAAACAGGATAATTATATACGTAATAGCTGTAGTTGTAACTTGCGTTCATAAACTAAACTCAATAAAACACAGATTAGAAATTTTAAGTTAATGATATGCACAAAATAGGCATAATTTCTTTGAGGGAACTATTTGGTTTTTAACAAAAAAAACATAACTTTTCTGTTGCACTAAAATAATGAATTAAATTTATACTAAAATTGCTTTTTCACCCTTGCATTATCATTGTTTGCAGGGTTTAATTGCGCCGCTTTTTTAATTGAACCAAGTGCTTTTTATAAAGGTTTGTTGAGGTTGAAAAAACAGCAGATTATCTTGACGTGCGATAAGCTTGAGACTTATCTTCATTTATCAAGGTAGTGCGAACAATAAATGCGTTAATTATAATCCTTCGAAATTGAATTTCACTCATTCATGAACCTAGGCTCATGATAAGGGTTACCCATTATTTGTTCACCTTTTTAACTTATATCTACGCTGCGAAGGTCATCGAATTTTGTGGCAGTGTTGGACTTTTAACATGCTAAACAAATCAAATATTTATTACGAAACTTTACATGCTGGTTATGGCCAGTACTTTGAAGTTGAACAAGTTTTGTTTGAACAAAAAACAGAGCAATGGCATTTAAGTATTTTTGAAAATACTAATTTTGGCCGAGTAATGGCATTAAATGGTGCTATTCAAACAACAGAAAAAGATGAATTTGTTTATCATGAAATGATGACTCACGTTCCGATCCTTGCCCATGGCAGTACTAAAAAGGTACTTATCATTGGAGGCGGTGATGGCGGAATGTTAAGACAGGTATTAAAACATCAATCTATAGAGCAGGTTACTATGGTTGAAATCGATGCTAATGTGGTCGAAATGTGTAAAACCTATTTCCCACAACATTCACAAGGCGCATTTGAAGATGCTCGTGTGAATTTGGTTATCGATGATGGAATGCACTTTATTGAACATTGCCAGCAGCAGTTTGATGTGATTATTTCTGACTGTACGGATCCAGTCGGACCTGGTGAAGTATTATTCAGTTCTGCATTTTATGAAAATTGCATTCGCTGCTTAACTGAAAAAGGTATTTTTGTTGCCCAAAATGGCGTGGCATTTATGCAGCCTGAAGAGTTACAAGATACAGTGCGTCGTATGACGCCATATGTGAAGGACTGTTGGTTTTATAATGCTGCAGTACCTACTTACATTGGTGGCACGATGGCGTTTGCATGGGCAACCAATGATGAAACAGCCCGTGAAATTGATATAACGACATTAAAGCAACGTTTTGAACAGGCTAATATCAGCACTCGTTACTATACGCCTGCTTTACACATGGCAAGCTTTGCATTGCCCGCATTTGTAGAAGTTGCAGTGAAAAACGCCCAAAGCGTGACTGCATAATCTGCTGAATAGACGGAATGAAGAATATGAAAGATTGGTCTATCGAAAACGCACGTTCAAGCTATAACGTAACCCATTGGAGTCAGCAATATTTTGGTATTGATGACACGGGTGAAGTCACAGTGACACCAGACCCAAGTAAACCTGACTGTACGATTGGTTTGAATGAACTTGCCAAAGATATGGTGAAAGCTGGTGTTGCATTACCAGTGCTTGTGCGTTTCCCGCAGATTTTACATCGCAGAGTCGAAAACTTATGTGATGCATTCAATGAAGCTATTCAAAAGTACGAATATCAGAATGATTATTTGTTGGTTTATCCTATTAAGGTTAACCAGCAGCAGACCGTTGTTGAAGAGATATTAGCCAGTCAAAAGTCTAAAGAAGTACCTCAGTTAGGCTTAGAAGCAGGCAGTAAACCTGAATTAATGGCAGTACTGGCTATGGCGCAAAAAGCCAGTTCAGTGATTGTATGTAACGGCTATAAAGATAAAGAATATGTTCGGTTAGCACTGATTGGTGAAAAACTGGGTCATAAAGTTTATATCGTTATCGAAAAAATTTCTGAACTTAAGCTAATTTTGCAAGAGTCTAAAGAGCTTGGCGTGACCCCAAGACTGGGTTTACGTACTCGTTTAGCCTTCCAGGGCAAAGGAAAATGGCAAGCCAGTGGCGGTGAAAAATCAAAATTTGGTTTATCAGCTGCGCAAGTCTTGAAAGTACTGAATGAATTAAAAGAGCTCGATATGATGAGTTCTTTGCAATTGATTCACTTCCATTTAGGCTCGCAAATCGCCAACATTCGCGATATCCGCCAAGGTGTGAGCGAAGCAGGGCGTTTTTACTGTGAATTACGAAAGTTAGGCGCGTTAATCGATACCTTTGATGTCGGTGGTGGACTCGCAGTTGATTATGACGGTACTCGAAGTCAAAGTAACAACTCGATGAACTACGGCTTAACTGAATATGCTAATAACATCGTCAGTGTGCTTGGTGATATTTGTAATGAATACGAACAGCCAATGCCACGTATTATTTCAGAGTCTGGCCGTCATTTAACAGCGCATCATGCGGTATTAATTACCGATGTGATTGGTACTGAGTCCTATTACCCAGAAGATATTCAGCCGCCAGAAGAAGACGCGCCACAGCTATTACACAATATGTGGATGTCGTGGACGGATATGAGTGAGCGCCCAGATAATCGCGCTATCATTGAAATCTATCATGATACTCAAAGCGATATTGCTGAAGCGCATTCATTGTTTTCTGTAGGCCAGCTGACTCTAATGCAGCGCGCATGGGCTGAGCAAACAAACTTGCGAGTTTGTCATGCATTAAAAAGCTTATTAAGTAATAACAATCGATTCCATCGACCGATTATTGATGAATTAAATGAGAAACTTGCGGATAAGTTTTTCGTTAACTTCTCATTATTCCAATCAATTCCTGATGCATGGGGTATTGATCAAGTGTTCCCTGTATTGCCGTTAAGCGGCCTTGATAAGCCACCAGAAAGACGTGCGGTAATGTTAGATATCACCTGTGATTCAGATGGTATTGTCGATCAGTACGTTGATGGACAAGGCATCGAAACTACCTTGCCAGTACCTGCATGGACGCCAGAAAGCCCTTATTTAATTGGCTTTTTCATGGTTGGTGCTTATCAAGAGATCCTAGGCGATATGCACAACTTATTTGGTGATACTAATTCGGCAGTGGTTCGTGTTGAAGAAAATGGTTTACCGAATATTGAATCAGTATTAGCGGGTGACACCGTTGCTGATGTGCTGCGATACGTTAACTTGGATGCCGTTGCGTTTATGCGCACCTACGAAGAGTTAGTCAACCAGCATATTGCAGAAGAAGAAAGAACCTCAATATTGGAAGAGTTACAGTTAGGTCTAAAGGGTTACACCTATTTAGAAGATTTTTCGTAAAAAGAGTGTCAGCAGAGTAATGCACATTACTCTGCGTTTTTAGGTTTAAAATATGTTTTTTGAAGGTTCTGAAAAAAAGATTGAAGTCATATTAGCTGACTCATCTCAAAAATTGCGCAGCTTTGGACAGCCATTTTGGGCTGACATTGTCGCCTGCGCTAATGCTGAAATATTATCCTCAGTCAGTAATGAGTTTTGTGATGCCTACTTATTAAGTGAGTCCAGCTTGTTCGTGTGGGATGACCGCTTTGTGATGCTGACTTGTGGCACAACGACACTTGCTGACGCTGTGATGTCATTTATTGAGAGTGTGGGTGAAGAGGCGATTGGTTTTGCCAGTTATCAACGTAAAAATGAATATTTGTCGCACTTGCAGTCAAGTTCATTTCAAGATGATTTGAAAAAAATCCGTCAAACGATAGCAGGTAATGCATACCGAATTGGCCACTTAGATTCACATCATCATTATATGTTTAGTACCAAGAAGCCGTTTATTGCGCCAGCTGCTGATACGACCAATGAATTGTTGATGTACCATATTAACGGCGATGCAGCTGATTATTTGCGTGGCATGAATCAATCAGCACAAGGCATTCGTGAATTATTGCAATTGGCGGAATTGTTTCCTGATTTCATCGTGGATGACTTTTTGTTTGAACCTTTTGGTTATTCAATTAATGGCATTAAAGGCCAAGAGTATTTCACGATTCATATTACCCCTCAGGAAAAAAGCTCCTATGTGAGTTTAGAAACCAATGTAAACCTATCGGAGCATCCGGTTGATATTTACGCAAGGCTATTGAGCAGTCTTAATCCTGGTAGCTGGGATGTGATTGGTTTTAATTCGGCTAAAAATACTGACGGGTTCCCTGCACATTTGTGTTTGGGGAGTTGCTCACTTGCGACTGAGCAAGGGTACGAAGTTAACTTTAGTCACTATCAGCAACTTTGTCATGAAGTGCTGATACCAGAATATTTGTAGTTATTGGCGTTTCGCCTTTACGGAGAGTTGTATGAGCACTTTTGCTGAAAAAGCAGATTATTCATTGTATTCCAATGCGTTTGGTTACTTACGTCAGCCGCTTAACTTTAAGCCGACTGAAACGGATGCAGATGTCGTTGTTATTGGACTACCGTTTGATATGGCAACAACGGGACGCTCAGGCGGTCGTATGGGGCCTGATGCTATTCGTCGTGCATCAGTAAACCTTGCATGGGAAGAAACACGTTGGCCTTGGGATTTTTCAATCAGCGAGACTATCAATATCGTTGATGCGGGTGATTTAGTGTTTGATTGTGGTGATCAAGAAGATTTCACTACACGGCTTGAAGGGTTTGCAACCCGTATACTTGATAGTGACAAAGCATTATTAAGCTTTGGTGGCGATCATTTTGTTACTTTACCTTTATTGCGCGCGCATTATAAAAAGTACGGCAAAATGGCTTTGTTGCACTTTGATGCGCACACAGATACTTATAGCCAAGGTAGCAAGTATGATCATGGTACGATGTTTTTTCATGCGCCGAATGAAGGCTTAATTGCACCTGAAAATTCAATTCAAGTTGGTATTCGAACTGAATACAATACCGCTGACCATGCTTTTAAAGTGATTGACGCAGCCACAGCCAACGATCTAACTGCGGCGCAAATTGTAGAACAAATTAAGCAGCGTGTTGGTGATATGCCTCTTTACGTTACGTTTGATATTGATTGTCTCGATCCAGCCTATGCACCAGGTACTGGTACGCCAGTTTGTGGTGGCTTAACCAGTGACAAAGCCATGAAAATCATCCGTGGTCTTCGTGGCATGAATATCGTGGGTATGGATGTTGTCGAAGTCGCCCCAGCTTATGATTCAGCAGATATTACGGCGCTTGCTGGTGCGACCTTAGGTCTTGAGTTGCTTCATGTGTGGGCAGAAGGCAAAGGTTTAGTTAAAAAGTAAGTTTACTTACTGACCTTATTTGAAAACCAACGGTTATCGTTGGTTTTTTTATGCCTACTTTTTGCAATTAATGCTTATAAGCATAATTATCAGCAATGTCATGATCATATATCAGCAACTGTGAGTATAATGACAGTAATTAAAGAGGTATCTAAATGAATGATTTAACTGATATCCGCCGAGAATATACTCAAGGTGGATTACGCCGTAACGATTTGCCTGAAAACCCAATGGATTTGTTTACCCAATGGATTGAGCAAGCGAAACAAGCAGAGTTGACCGACCCTACTGCAATGTGTGTTGCAACAGTAGATGAACATGGGCAACCTTTTCAGCGTATCGTGTTACTCAAAAAGTTTGATGATGATGGCTTTGTTTTCTTCACTAATTTAGAAAGCCGCAAAGCGATACACCTAGCGCAAAATGCCAAGACCAGCCTACTGTTTCCATGGCATCCGCTAGAAAGACAAGTGGCGGTAACGGGTGAAGCAGAACCATTATCTATGATGGAAGTGACTAAGTACTTTATGAGTCGCCCCAAAGACAGCCAAATAGCCGCGTGGGTGTCAAAACAATCTAGTAAAATCAGTGCTCGCCAAGCACTAGAAGGCAAATTTAATGAGATGAAAAATAAATTTGCCAAGGGCGAAGTACCACTGCCTAAATTCTGGGGTGGCTACCGCATCAAACCTGAAAGTATTGAGTTTTGGCAAGGCGGAGAGCGTAGGTTACATGACCGCTTTGTTTATCAAAAGAATCCCTCGGGCTGGAATATTGATCGATTAGCGCCGTAAGTGGCGTTAATGACGTAACAAATTTAATTTGCTGAGATAATGTAATGAGTAAAACAATCTGGGTCGATGCCGATGCATGTCCCAACCCAGTTAAAGAAATGCTTTTTCGTGCAGCCGATAGAAAATCGGTGCCGTTAATTTTGGTGGCCAATCAGCTTATTAGAGTGCCTGCTTCACCTAATATTTCCGTTGTCAGAGTGAGCTCAGGTTTTGATGAAGCTGACAATTATATTGTTGAGCAATTAAAAGACGGTGACTTAGTGATTACTGGGGATATTCCGCTGGCTTCAGATGCGATTGAAAAAGGTGCGATGGTGTTTAACCCTCGTGGCGATATCTATACCGTTGATAATATAAAGCAGCGCTTAACCATGCGTGATTTTATGGAAGAGCTAAGAAGTAGTGGTGTGCATACTGCTGGGCCAAATAGCTTTTCGCAAGCAGACAAACATGCTTTTGCACAGGCACTTGATAAATGGCTAAGTCGTTTATAGTCAGTGTTATCTATGTATTTATGACTTTTAGCTGCTAATGTAGCAAGATTGAATTAACTCAACGTTTGGATAGCCTACGAGTTAATTAATTTTAATCTATAATTTAACTGTTTTTATTCACAAAAGGGATTAATGATGAAAAAATGGCTCAAAGTGTTACCCATTGCGTTACTGTCTACTTCTTTGATGTCTGCGGCGAGCTTTGCAGCCGACTGGCAAGTTAAACAGGGACACTCGAAAGTCAGTTTTATCTCAATTAAGAAAGGCGATATTGCTGAAGTTCATGACTTTAAAAAAGTAAGTGGTAGTCTAACGCCAGAGGGTGCGTTTAATTTATCGATTGATTTGGTCAGCGTTGACACGGGTGTTGAAATTCGTGATGAACGAATGCAAACCATGTTATTTGAAGTGGCTAAATTTCCAGAACTTGGGTTATCAGCAGTCGTTAATCCTAAATTATTGGCTGATTTGAGCGTAGGTTCAACATTAGTTACACAAATTGATGGCACAATAGAGTTACACGGTAAAAGTCGTCAAATAACATTTGATGTTTTAGTCGCTAAGTTATCGGATAAAAAAATGGTGGTGAGCAGTATGGCTCCTGTCATTATTCAAGCAAATGATTTTGATCTTGTTGAAGGGGTCAATAAGCTCCGTGAAGTAGCAGGATTAAGCAGCATTAGTTTAGCTGTTCCAGTCTCTTTTGTTTTGACTCTATCCCAATAACTGACGATGTTGCTTATTTAGAAAATTAACGAGTGGCTTTTGCAGTTCAAAAGCCACGTAAACAGGGGACATAATGGTCACTGATAAAGATGGTTACATTCATTTAATTCAATATTTAACTGAGCATTTAGGGCTGTTTGAAGCGTCAGAAGATAACAGTATAAATAGCCAAACAATAATGGAATTATTCGAAGACCAACTATCAGCCCAAATCATTATGGTTTGTGGCCAAAATCCAAACCTATCATTTGCTCAGCGCAATAAAGTCATTCGTGAAATTGATGCTATTGTCTATGATCTTGAAGAGATTTTAGCCAGTGTAGCAACCCATAATGCAACGCCAGATCAAAGTGTGTTTATCACAGAGTTTTCTGGTTTGATCAAAAACTTGTTTGATAAAGAAATCGAACAAATCCTTAGATAATTTCATTATAAAACTTTAACTCATCTTACTTGCAGGACTTTTGCATGTTCAAAACAATCATTAATGCTACCTTCATTTGTTGTATTTCATTTTCAAGTATGGCGGCTGAGAAAGAAGTACTAGGCCAAACTGAAATGATGTCAGTTAGTCAAAATGGAGTTGTATTTGAAGCACGAATGGATACAGGCGCAGTTAACTCGTCATTGCATGCTCTAGATATTAACGTCGAAGGTGGCAGTGCGAAAAAAATGAAAGACAACATAGGTAAAAATGTGTCTTTCACGACTTTCAATGAGAAAGGCGAGCAAGAAAAAATTACTGCTGAAATTGTTGGCGTGTCAACGGTGAGTAACTCTCAAGGCACTGAAACCCGTTATGCGGTTAAATTACCTATTACCTTTGGCGAAAGCACCCGTAAGGTCAAAGTAAATTTAAAAAATAGAACCACAATGGACTATAAATTACTGATTGGCCGCAATTGGTTAAAGAGCCGCTATGTGGTTGACGTATCAGAAAAGAAATTTATCGGGCCAACTGCTGGGATCAGTATTGTCGAGTCTGGTTTGATATTTGATACTCGTATCGATACTGGTGCAGTAGAAAACTCACTGCATGCCGTAAATTTAAGAATTAAAGATGAAGATAAAACCAACATGGATAATAATGTTGGTAAAGATGTGACATTTACAACAATGAATGAAAAAAATGAAACGGTAGATGTCACAGCCCGTATTCATAGCACTTCTTTAATTCGTAATGCACAGGGGAGTGAGATCCGCTACATGGTGACATTAACAATCGGCGAACCCGGTGAAGAATTCAAAGTTGATGTTAACCTACGTGATCGCAGTAAGATGACGTACAAGCTACTGATTGGCCGTAACTGGCTGCAAGGCCACTATATTGTTGATGTTAATATGTAAGGCACTCCAACATTAAAAGCCGCTCATTTGAGCGGTTTTTTTGTGCCTTAATTTGACTTGTTTTCTTCATTAATACGAAAGACTTATTCGAGAGCACTGTATCGATATGTAATTGAATCTTAACAAATGTGCAACCCTTGCTGTTTATAGTCTTGGTTGGTTTTGGATTAAACCAAAATGATAAAAATACTATAAACACATAAAGATAGATTAATAAATCTAGGGGTTACACATGTTTTGCAAACTGAATAAGTTCAATTTTTCGTTATTAGCTTTATCCATATCTGCTGTATCTATGGCGACTTTAGCAGCCAAAAGCTATGCGGATGATTTAATCATCTCTGAATACATTGAAGGAAGCAGCAACAATAAGGCGATTGAACTATACAATCCCACTAATGAAGCAGTCGATCTTTCTGGTTATCAACTACAGTTCTTCTTCAATGGTAATAGTAACAGTGGCGGCACTATTAGTTTAACTGGTGAGGTTGATGCGGGTGCGACTTTTGTCGTCGCGGATGATGATGCTTCTTCTGAGATACTAGCTAAAGCTCAACAGATATCTACAACGAGCTTTTTTAATGGTGATGATGCCATTGTACTCTTTAATCAAACAACGATTGTCGACTCACTGGGTCAAGTAGGCGTAGATCCTGGCTCTGAGTGGGGCTCAGGTGAATTGTCGACGAAAGATAATACTTTAAGACGCAATCACGATGGCATCATTGCTGACATAAATCCTGATGATGCAGTTTCTTTAGATAATTGGTTTGGATTTGCAAAAGATGACTTTAGTGATCTTGGCAGCTTCAATGGTTCCGTGACTGACCCAACTGACCCAACTGACCCAACTGACCCAACTGACCCAACTGACCCAACTGACCCAACTGAGCCAGTTGAGCTGATTTGTGGTGATTCATTTACTGCAATTCATACCATTCAAGGTAGCAGTGATATCAGTCCATTAGTAAGCGAGACGGTCATTGTAGAAGGTATAGTTACCAGTGATATGCAAGCGGGTCTAAAAGGTTTTTACTTACAAATGGCTGATAATGAGATTGATGCCGACCCGAACACTTCTGAAGGCATATTTGTTTATACAGATTCACAACCAATCGCTGTCAATATGGGCGATAGAGTCAGATTACAAGCGACAGTAAAAGAGTATAACAATCTCACAGAACTCGCTGATATTAGTGGCAGTATCGTGTGTGATACTCAGCAAGTATTACCTCAAGTATCTTTAATAAGTTTACCCGTACAAAGCACACTTTCACTTGAAGCTTACGAGGGAATGTTAATCGGTTTTGAGCAAGCTTTAGTGGTGAATACTGTCGCCAACTTAGGTCGATATGGTGAGGCAGAATTAGGTAGCGAACGTCATTATACAGGGACACAAGTTGCAAATCCTGGTGCTGATGCGTTAGCACTAGAAGCAAGTTATGACTTAGACCGCATCATCCTAGATGATGGCGCAACCATTCAAAACCCAGATGTCGTGCCTTATCCTGCGCCGCAATTATATGCTAATAACAGTCTTCGTGCAGGTGATTCTATCTCATCTATCACTGGGGTTTTGCATTACAGCTTTAATGAATATCGAGTGATGCCAACTCAAACTGTCAATGTTATTGCTAGCAACTCTCGTACAACGACACCAGAGCTTGTGGGCACCGGCGATGTCACAGTGGCAAGTTTCAATGTACTAAATTACTTTAACGGTGATGGACAGGGTAACGGTTTTCCAACATCACGGGGAGCAGATTCCCTCAGTGAGTTTGAACGTCAACAAGCCAAGATTGTAAATGCATTAGCTGCCATGAATGCTGATGTAGTCGGTTTAATGGAAATCGAAAATGATGGCTATTCAGACCTGTCAGCTATTGCAAACTTAGTCAGTGCTTTAAATGATGCAACGGTTGCCAACCGTTATGATTATATTGCTGCAAGTGAAACCACTGTCGGCACAGATGAAATAGCCGTAGGGTTAATCTACCAAGTTGACCGCGTTTTACCTGTAGGTGAAGCCAAAGTGCTAAACACGAGTAACTCACATTTAGATGAACAAGGTTTACCATTATTTGATGACAGTAAAAACCGCCCAATGGTGACTCAATTATTTGCTGATGCTGCTACTGGGGAAGAATTTGTTGTTGCTGTTAATCATCTAAAATCGAAAGGCAGTAACTGTAATAGCGTAGGGGATCCTGATGTCGGTGATGGTCAAGGTAACTGTAACCTCACTCGTACTAGGGCAGTTCAAGCTATGATGCCTTGGCTGGCAGCGCAATATGATGTTAATGGTGAACAAGCAAAAGTACTGGTTATTGGTGATTTAAATGCTTACGCCAAAGAAGACCCCGTGACTGCATTAACCGAGAATGGTTTTACTGAGTTGTTTAACCACTTTGGTATTTCGGATGCTTATTCTTATGTTTACTCAGGTAAAGCTGGTCAGTTAGACCATGCATTAGTGAATAATGCATTACTTGATAATGTGTTGAATGTGACTGATTGGCATATTAATGCTGATGAACCATCAATTTTGGATTATAACGAAGAATATAAATCGGATACCCAGCTTGTTAATTACTATGCTGCGGATGCTTATCGCTCTTCAGATCACGACCCTATGGTTGTCGAGTTACAATTCACTCCTGCAAATCAAGTTCCTGTCGCAAGCTTTACATGGGCAATAAATGGTGCGCAGTTAGAAGTTGTTTCTACTTCTACTGATGACAATCAAGATGGGTTAACACACCAATGGCAGTTCGGTGATGAAAGCACTGCCACAGGTTCGTCAGCAAACCATGCGTTTACAAGTAATGGCGTTTACCAAGTGACCTTAACGGTAACAGATGCAGAAGGTGAGTCAGATAGTTTGACGCAAACAGTCGAGGTGACTGATATTCCTGAAAATGCCGCTCCAACAGCTGTGATTCAGTACATAAACTTGTGGTTTTTAGAGGTATTTGTTTCACGAAGTGTCGATGAGGATGGTCGAATTGCATCGCAATCATGGTTGTTTAATGATGGCCATCAGTCGAATCGCCGTATTGTACTTAAACGTGCAGGGCAAGCGAATGAGGTACAGTTAACCGTGACTGATAATGAAGATGCGACAGATACAGCGTCATTGCAGTTTTAAGTATCTGAAATCTATCTCAGAGTTAAAGCAAAAGACTGCTTTGATTTAGATAAAATTTATCATGAGTAAACACAACAAAGGTGGCTTAATTGCCACCTTTTTATTACCATTCTTGCCTTAATAAATACCTAAGGCTGTGATGACAGAATTTATTGCCCCACCATGCGCTGAACAGATTTCCATCCTATATCAAGATGAGCATTTATTGTTGATCAATAAACCCAGTGGTTTACTGAGTTTATCGGGTAAGAACCCACTTAATAAAGACTCTGTTCATTATCGTTTAGTGCAAGATTTCCCGACGGCAACACTGGTTCATCGTCTCGATTTTGGCACCTCTGGCATTATGCTGGTGGCATTAAATAAAACGATCAATGGCCAACTAACCAAGCAGTTTCAAGATAAAACCATTAATAAGCGTTATCACGCAGTGCTGCATGGTCATTTATCAGATGAGTTACAAAGCTTGGGTGCGATTAACGCTGCAATCGCGAAGGATCTCGATAATTTTCCTTACATGAAAATCTGTAGCGATACAGGTAAACAAGCGCTAACAGAGTTTGAGGTGATTGAGGAGAGCTTTGTTAACGCCAATGCTAATGCTAATGTTGGCGCCAGTATTAATGTCTATGCCAATATCAGCGTCAATGTTAATGCCGAAAAATCCGAGCAAAAAGTGCCAGTGACGCGGGTAAAATTCACGCCGATTACCGGTCGTACACACCAACTAAGGATCCATAGTCAACATATTGGTCACCCGATTCTGGGGTGCGATTTATACCGCAATGCAATATCAGAAACTCTAGCATCAAGGCTATTACTGCATGCCAGTTATTTAAGCTTCACTCACCCAGTGATAGGGATTCGATTTGAAATAGACTGCGATATTCCGTTTTAATAAGCGCCTTTTTTAGAAACACTATTTTAAGAAACGCTATTTTAAGAAACCCTATTGAAAAAAGCACCTTTTTAAAGGGACGTGCATTTTTAAAAAAACGGAATAAGTTCAGAACGTAAAAAGCCCGCTGTTAAAAACAGCGGGCTTTTTTATTTACCAAGAATAAGGCTTCATTAGCCGTATTCGTTAAAGCACACCACGTTTCATTTGGTCACGTTCAATAGACTCAAATAACGCTTTGAAGTTACCTTCACCAAATCCTAAGTTATTCTTACGTTGAATAATTTCAATGAAAATAGGACCAAATAAGTTTTTAGTGAAAATTTGTAATAAGTAACCATCGTCATCACCATCGACTAAGATTTGGTGATGCTTAATACGGTCATGATCTTCAGTCACTTGTGGCAACTTATCGAAAATGGTGTCGTAATATTCAGGAATAATATCTAGCGTCTTAATTGCAGTGCCTTCCATTGCATCTAAAGAACCTACGATATCGCGGCTTCTAAATGCTAAATGTTGTACACCTGGGCCGTTATACTCGCCTAAGTATTCATCAATTTGGTTGTTATTGTTGCCTTTACCTTCATTGATTGGAATGCAGAAACTGCCATCTGGAGAGCGAAGCGCATAAGATACCAATGCGGTTTGTGCGCCGCTGATGTCAAAGTAGCGCACTTCAGTAAAGGCAAAAATGTCTTTATAAAAGTTAGCCCATTTTTCCATGGTGCCTTTGTAAACGTTGTTGGTTAAGTGATCGACTTCCATAAAGCCTTTCTCTTCAACAATCATTGGCTCTGCTAAGTCTTCAAAATCATTGATGTAGATATTTTGCGCTTCACCGAATACGTCGATGAAATAAATTAAGCTGTCACCGATGCCGTAAATTGCAGGGTATGCCATGTCTTTTGCTGCATCATCAGCAGGTTTTGCACCACGAGCAACGGCTTCGTTAAAGGCAAACTCAGCATCTTCAACACGCCAGCCCATAGAACAAATTGCAGGTCCATGAGACTTAGCAAAATCAGCAGAGAAACCTTGCTTAGATTTGTTCAGTAAGAAATTAATATCGTTTTGTTTGTAATAAACAATATCGTTCGCTTTTGCTTTTTTAAGCATAGAAAAACCGAAGTCAATAAACACTTGATGCATAAAATCAGTGTCAGGGCTGGCAAATTCTGTAAATTCAATGCCTAAAAGACCAAGTGGGTTTGTTTCGCTCGCCATTGTGTTTTCCTTAATTTTATTTGCTTTGAGCGTCACTCTTTGGTGACGTTTAAACTGAGTACAGGTGAATCAAATTTTGTTGTTATGATTCAATCCATGAACGGTTGTAATCATCACTCATGCAGTTTTTTACATGAGCGGTTAATTTAAGTGGTGCAAAGGTATCTACCATTACCGCATATTCGTAGGTTTCTGTTTTGCCGATTGATGCTTCGGTTTTTCCTGGTTGCGGCCCATGAGGCACACCTTTTTGATGCAGGGTCATATAACCGGCTTCAATCCCTTTACGGCTCATGAAATCGCCATCAACGTAATATAGGACTTCGTCACTATCGATATTGTTGTGGTAATAAGGCGCTGGAATAGATTGAGGGTGGAAGTCATAAAGACGTGGCACAAAGTTGCATACTACAAAGTTGTTAGCTGTGAATACGATATGGTCAGAAGGCGGTAAATGAATTTTGCCGACCTTAGGAGCATACTCGGTGATGTTAAATGCCCACGGGTAAACACAACCGTCCCAGCCAACAAGATCAAATGGGTGCCACTCTAGTGTTGTCACTTGATATTTATCACCAAACTTACTCACTAGCGGAAATTCACCTTGTTCAACAACGGCTTCAGCTAATACAGGTGTTCTAAAGTCGCGCTCGCAATAAGGGGCAGACTCAAGCATTTGTCCGTATTCATTTCTAAAATGCTTAGGCACTTCAACCATTGAGAATGACTCAATGACAAACAAGCGAACGTTGGCGTAATCATCAAACTTAAGCTGATAAGTCGTGCCGCGTGGGATAATTAAATAGTCCCATTGCTTAACTTCAAGTTCGCCATACTCACTGAGCAATTTACCCGAACCATTGTGAATAAAGATAATTTCGTCTGCATAAGCATTACGATAAAACTCAGCGGTATCTTCAGAGACTTTTGCGGTGTACATAGCGACATCGCTATTAAAGAATATTTTATTACGGGCACTAAAAAAGTTGCCTTCACAATCAGCTTGGCGTGAGTCCAGCTTGTAGTTTTGGATTAATGAATCCTGCCAAGTTTCACCATGATCAACTGAGTAAGGTGCAACAGCCAGTGCTTTAGTTGGCATGTTGTGATGATATTTGTTGGAGTAAATATTAGAAAAACCGTGAGTTGAAAATAATTCCTCACGATATAACTCGCCCGATTCTTTTTCGAAAGCGATATGACGTTTAGCAGGTATCTGACCTTGCTGAACATATACAGGCATACTGACTCCTTAATCTAATTTACTCTTTAAATGGTATTTAATTTGATACTGGCGCTGTTTTTGTTGGTGTTTTCTAGCGCAATAAAATCAAACACTTTGTGATCTAGTTATCAATTTAGTTGCTAGAATGGACAAAAAAAAGAATAATAAACCACGTAACTTAATCAATTTTTTAGATGGTATTGATTTGTTTACAATAGTGTCACAGCAATTGGACAGAGCTTGCGAGAGGGTAAAAAATGAAAATTGATGTAGAAGCCTTTAATGTTCTGCAAGTGCTTGTTGAAGAAGGAAGTTTTTCTAAAGCGTCAGAGCGATTACACAAAGCACAGTCTGCGGTAAGCTATCAAGTTAAAAAGCTTGAGCAGCATTTAGGGGTGCAATTATTTAATCGAGATCAATACCGTGCTGAGTTAACCCCTGAAGGCAAAGTCATTTTGGTTGAAGGACAGCGATTACTGCAGCATTTATCGAATATTGAACATTTGGCCAGCCGATTTAGTGAAGGCTGGGAGCCAAAGCTTGAGTTGGTCATTGATGGCGCTTTACCGATGGAGCCCATCATGACCGCGCTTAAGCGTATGTCTGAGAATAATGTTCCTACTAAAGTGCAGCTGAATATGGAGTTCTTAGGCGGGGTTCAGCATCGATTTGAGCGTGATAAAGCTGATTTAATGTTGGTCAAAGATTATGTTGCTGCGCCATATTTCTCTGCAAAACAATTACCCACAGTGACCAGCATTTTAGTGTGTTCAGCGCAGCATCCTTTAGCCACCATGTCATCGGTGAGTTTATCTGAATTGCAGCAACATGTTGAACTGACCATCGAAGATTCTGCACCGACAAAACAGCGAGATGAGTTACAATTTGGTGGCGATAAAGTGTTTTATTTATCAGGCTTTATCATGAAAAAAAATGCCTTACTAAAAGGATTAGGCTTTGGCTGGATGCCAGAATATTTAATTGCTGAAGAGCTCGACAGCACTCAGCTAGCGATTGTTGATTTTGTTGGTGGTCATCGTTTTCGTTTCACCCCGAAGTTAGTGTCGACACTTGAGCGACCATTAGGCCGAGCAGGGCAGTTATTCACAGATTTAATTTTAGAAGAATTCGCTTTGTTTGATGAAAGCTAGAAAAATAGGAACGAGATATGGCTTATTGGTTAATGAAATCTGAACCTGATGAGTTCAGTATTGATGATTTACAGCAATGCAAAAATAAAACAGAAACTTGGGATGGGATCAGAAACTATCAAGCCCGTAATTTTTTACGGGATAAAGTAAAGCTCGGCGATACAGTCTTTTTTTATCATTCAAGTTGTAAAGTGCCAGGCATAGTGGGTTTAGCAACAGTATCATCAGAGCCTTATATTGACCAAAGTGCTTTTGATCAAACTTCAGCCTACTTTGATGCTAAATCTTCCATTGATAATCCACGCTGGGTAGCAGTAGATTTAACCTTTAAATCAAAATTTAAACGTATTATTACGCTGGCTGAATTAAAAGCAGATCTTAATCTGGCTAAAATGGTA
This sequence comes from Shewanella sp. 10N.286.51.B7, assembly GCF_002873615.1. NCBI lineage: Bacteria > Pseudomonadati > Pseudomonadota > Gammaproteobacteria > Alteromonadales > Shewanellaceae > Shewanella > Shewanella sp. 10N.286.51.B7. The sequence goes on along the minus strand of NZ_MCUF01000033.1, from coordinate 25,888 downwards.
TTAGTCAGCAAGGGAGCAAGACTTAGTGTACAACCTGTCACTCAGCAAGAGTTTGATTACATATTGTCCCTTGAGTAAAGGTCTTAATATTGCGACTCCGATTATTAATATCAGTTATAAAAGTGGATACCAAAAAGGAATTCAATTGAGTTCCTTTTTGGTAAGTGTCTAGGGCCTGTTGATCATTTTTACTGCGTTATCGACTTTTTATGTAGAATAAGCTTTTTATGAAGAACTAAACCACAAAGTCTCTGCCTTGTACAAATGATCAACAATTCGCTGCAAAAACAACCTCGAAAGATCAACAGGCCCTATCTATACGCTTGATGCTATCCGCATTGTGTTGTTTCAGTTAGTCACTCTTTTTAGCTAGATTAGTCACTTGTTTTAGCTAGATTAGTAACTTTCTTTAGCTACAATTGTTTGGCCGATAGGCGTGAGGCTTAATAGTGCTAATTTGACATGTTGTATCGCAAACGGAATACCGATGATAGTCACAAAACAAGCCAGAGCATGGGTTAGGTGACCAATAGCTAACCAAATACCACAGAATAAGAACCAAATAACATTACCGACCATACCTAATGGGCCCGTACCAAAGTCTTCAATTCCTGATAAATGTTTGCGATTGACATTTTCTTGTCCAAAAGGCCAAAAAGCCATTTCGCCAATCACAAAGCAAGCACGTCCAAAAGGAATACCAACAATACTGACAAAACATAATAGCCCTGCTAACCACCACGCAAGTCCCATTACAAACCCGCCCATGATGAACCACGCAATATTAAATATTAATCTCAACACTGACATTGATAATCCCTTAGTTTCGAATGAATAAAATTGTTAAGTCTTTTTTAAGTCTTATGCTTAGATAGCTAGAAATGTGCCAATAATTTTTCATTGCTTATATTTTAAAGTAGGACTCATCTTAGCTTCTGTTTTATATCGATTTTATTCATTTATGCAGCTTGACCTTATCAAACAAATATATCCAACAAGGCTCATGGAATGTTATTGAATACATTCTAGGATAAGTTCGAGATAGCGGTTCTCACTAATTTTTAGGTAAAATAGTCATTAAGGTTTTTAATCATTGAATAAGTGAATCATTATGTTTGCGCCCACGCCCGTCGAGACCATGACATTTGCGCAGCGAGAAATATTTGTTAAACGTGACGACCTGATCCATCCAGACTTTAGTGGCAACAAAGCCCGCAAGTTTCAGTATTTTCTTGAAAAAGAATGTCCTGAAATCACTAAGCTGGTGGGTTATGGTTCTGCGCAAGCCAACTCTTTGCATTCGCTTGCTGTGTTGGCAAAAATGCGCGGCTGGCAGTTGGATTATTATGTTGACCATATCGCCCATTACTTACAGCAAAACCCACAAGGTAATTATTTGGCGGCACTTGATAATGGTGCCAATATCATCGAAAAGCCTGAGCATGTCACTGAAAGCCTTGATAGCTATGTGACAGAGCTTGCCAGATCAGCGTTAGACAATGAATTGTATATTCCAGAGGGCGGTCGCTGTGAGTATGCCGCTATTGGCCTTGAACAACTAGGTCAACAAATTCTCGACTGGATGCATGAAAAACACTATTCAACCCTAAACCTATTTTTACCATCAGGCACTGGCACCACAGCATTATTCTTACAACGCTTCTTTAAGATAAAGCGACTTGAGCATGAAGCTTTACCAGAAGTGAATGTACTGACTTGTAGCTGCGTTGGTGGTGATGATTACCTAAAGTTGCAGTTCAATCAGTTAAGCGAAAATGCGCTTCATCATCCACGTATTATCTCTAATGGCAATAAATATCACTTTGGAAAGTTAAAACGTGAGTGTTATGAGATGTGGCAGCGCGTGTGTGCAAGTGGCATTGAATTTGAGCTGTTATACGATCCAGTGGGTTTTATTATGCTTGAACATTTTTTAACGCAATCAAGTACCGTGGATAATATAGATAACACTGCGCCGCTAATGTATTTGCATCAAGGTGGCGTGTTAGGTAATCCAAGCATGTTAGCCAGGTATCATCGCAAGTATCAGGCAAAGTAACATCGCAAGTATCAGGCAAAGTAACACTCAAATAAGACTGATGAGGAAGTATGTCAGTTTAGGTTTTGTATTTATCGTTATTTATATTTTGGTGGGGTATTGTGCGTAAAACGGAAATTGACAAACTTGGCCAGTGATTTTGTGAATAGGTCAGTGATACTGAGAATCGGTTAGTGATTCGAGAGAGGGGTCTTTTCATATTGCTCAGTTCTAATAAACGTCCGGTAATGTGTGAGAGGAAATACCGAGAAGCGATGTTTATTGAGTAACTGAGCAAATGAATAACGCAAGCGTTATAGAAAGTGTTACTTGTTAGCCGTAATCAACCATTTCATAAATTTTAACGCTTCAGTGCGCTTTGAAAAAGTTGTTTTAGTTTTACCTTGGCTGTCAGTAAAAGCTATTGAGTTTTTGTTTGATGATATTGAGTTTACAGGGAAGTTAACTGTAATTTCATGACCATTAATGTTGTATGACATGTGCCACACTCCTTGTTTAAAATTTCACCTAATGGTGAGTAAGTAATAACAATAAATATCCTTAAGCAGTTGTGTTGCGTAAGTTTCTTTGTGTATTGGTTTAGTTTTGTCTGCTTAAGTTAATTGTGTTCATTACACTTACAAGTAGGCTTAAATTGATTAATTTTTTTAATCGCCAACATACTTGCTTTGAATAGTTGAACATAGCCATATGACAAACTAATGACAATTATCGACAATGTTGAACTTTGCAAAATGACTTGTAGTGTGGGTTTACTGGTGCAGTTATATGACTAACAGAAGGGTAAACGAATAAATACAAGTTAACTTAATAACATAACGGATAATATGCGTATATTTTTTATATAGCAATACATTTTTTTCAAAATAGAACAGTTTCAGACTAAAAGGTGAACTAATCAGTGTTTTTTCGGGGATAAATTCACCGAAAAATGTAAAACAACAGCAATAGTTACCAAACACTATATGTGTCGGTAACTATCGCTGCGCTTTTACTGTAAATGATTTGGTGTAAATAACTCACAGTGCTTAATTCATTTAAGCAAATTACTGGATCTATCTCGCTTTAGTAAATCAACTCACCGATAGGGTTGAGCAACTTGCTAATGCCTTTGGTGAAATACAAAGGTGCATCTACAACGGTATAACATAAACAACCTTCTACTGTTTTAGGGCTGTGTTCATGTTCGCCATTAAGTAAAATGAAATCGCCTGCAGTGTAAGTGTTGTATTCATCACTAAACTCGCCAGCTAACAACAAGGTTAACTCTTCACCTTTATGGCTGTGTTGTGGTATCTCGCCATTTTCAGCAATGTGTAGCAAACTAGCACGAGCTTGATTTTCACCAGTGTCTAAGCGTAAACGACTGACTTTGCCAATTCCTTGCCAGTGATTAACCACTTGCTGCCTGAATGCGCGGGGTAAGGTGTAATCCTGCCCTTTAACATTGGTACTGATATTTGCCGAAGCGCTTATGTTTTCTGAAGCACCTATAGTCGCTGCTGGAGCGTTATCAAGTACGCTATCGTCTGACATCATATCAGCTAGCAATGCTTCAAGATCTGCATCTAATGCCGCGTTCATTTGAGTGTTATCAGTTGATACTTGTGACATCGCAAAATTTTCATCAGACGCCGCTAATGTTAGTGCAGTGACTTTTTCAGTACATTCAGCACAAAGTTCACAGTGGGCTGAAACAGCAATTGAAAGAGATAAAGGAAGCTCGCCTTTTGCATGGAGTGTTAACAAGTCCTGATTGGGGTGATACTTAATCATAATGTTTCTCCATGAAGCCTTTTAACTTTTCTAAACCGAGTCTTAATCTTGATTTTACCGTACCAATGGGCACTTTAAGTTTGTCTGCAAGCTCTTGTTGAGTCAGCTCTTGCATATAGATCCCTTGTACCACTTGTTTTTGAAGTGGTGGCAAGTCATCAACGTGTTTGAGTAATGTCGCTGAAAGTTTAAAGTCGTTATCTGTTTCATCGCTTTCATCTGATTCGAATAAAGGCCAAATGTCATCACCATAAGCATCTTCACGGTTATTTTGCACTTTACGCAGCATATCAAAGCACTGATTTCTCATTACAGTAAACACCCAGGTGCTTACGGCTGCTTTGTCTGCATTGTATAGATGTGCTTTGGTCCACACACGAGTCATGGTTTCTTGAACCAAGTCCATTGCTAGACCTTGTTGACTTAACCTCTGCATACCGAATGCACGGATCTTAGGAGAAAAGTGTGCAAACAATTTTGCAAATGCAGCTTTGCTGCGATCATTAGCGACTTGCATCATAAGCTCTGCAAGGTACTGCGCTTCGTTGTCACTAGAATCGTTTGTGGTCATGGCACTATTATTTTTAGATAACATACCTTTATCATAACGATTTTGTGGCGTTTGTGATTGAAAATTTTCCATTTATTTTCACTCGCGTCTACAAATGAAGTCTTATAAATAAACTTCGAAAAATACAGATGTTCACTTTTCTTTTGAGATGATTAAAACGGTGAACATGCGACTTGAATATTGATACGCAAACCAGAATAGAAAAGATCATAAATTTATTAAACTTTGTTGAACTTGTTTTGTTATGAGCTTAATCGGGTTTTGGAAGGTGAAAAAAGGGAGTGAAGTAATGAGTCAATGTCGTACTCATGGCATGATGAATAAACCAAGCATCATTACTTAATGATGCTTGTAATCAACTCTTGGGTCATTTCATGGTTATGGCTATTGATGCATTGATACTTTTCTTCAGCCGTAATCGGCATAATCTCTAACCAACGCTGACAAACCCAAGAAATGTTTTCAAAGTCGTCTTTGTTATAATGAGACAAGTGAGTCGGGTATTGCTCAAGAATTTGCAGCAGTGACTCACTCAGGAATTGCTGATTAGGGATTAAATCACTGCTTGGCCAATCAGGGAGTAAAGTAACATCACCGCGCTTAAGTCCATCAGTTTCAACGTCAAACTGATTGACTTTAAAACGTTGTCGACCTTCAATGCTGATCCCTAGCAAGCCATCATCTAATGTTTCAAAGTCAATGATGTGTACCCAAGTGCCAATGGGCATCAGTTCGTTGCTACTGTTGAGCATACATAAGCCAAATCCTTCACCAGACTTTAAAGATTCGGCGACCAAACGCTTGTAGCGAGGCTCAAAAATTCTTAGTTGCGTAAAGCCTTGTGGCAGTAGACAAATTGACAGTGGAAACAAGGGTAAAATCATAACTGCACCTATATGATGATTGACTCAATGTGAGAGACAAGGTTTATTGTTAAATCAGGTATGTATACGACCTTGTCCCACGTGATGATCACTATTTATTGCTCGTTTTGCTTAACCCAAATTAATTCTTGTTCTTTAATACCTAAAGTATTCATTTTTTCAACAAAGCGTTGCTTTACTTCGGCAGAAATACTGGTGCTACGGGCTAAAATCCAGGCATATTCATTATTGGGCCCAATAACGAGTGAGGCTTGGTAATTTCCTTGCTCATCAGTCGTAATGTCATGCACTTGATAAGCGCCATAGAAAGGGCCAAAAAAGGACACTTTTAAACGGGCGATATCATTCGATTCCATAAAGTAAGCTTTACCTTCAGCTTCTTTCCAACGAGATTTTTGTTCAGAAAACCCTTTATTAATGACCACAACTTTGTCGCCTTCTAAAGAGTAGGTTGCGGTAACTTGGCTTAAGCCTCTTTCAAACGAATGGTCTAACCTGGCAATTTCATGCCAAGTACCAAGATAATTATCTAGATTAAAGTCATCAATAACAGCCACTTTGGTGTCAAGCATAGTGCAGGCGCTGGTAGATAAAAGTAATAAAGTAGAAGCGATTATTTTTACTGTTTTTTTGCGCATCTTATTTCCTTTATAGGGATGTTTTTCTGATGATTCAAAGCCTTGACTGCGGCTTGTTGATTTATAGCTAATGATACGGCGTTTCGTGCCGATAAGATCTTAATAAAATTATGATTGTTGTAAATTTACACTAAATAGAAATAATTTTGGAACGAGACTGTTTTATTACGATGAACTTTACAGTTTTTTTATCTAAATCAATTATAATTTAACCAAATCGATGTTGAGTTAACTGAGACACCATAATGAAGAAAGTTCTTGATACTGTAGATCAACGCACCCAATTAGTGGGCGAAAACCGGTTGGAATTACTACTGTTCAAAATAAATGCAACTCAATTATTTGCGATTAATGTTTTCAAAGTAAAAGAAGTGGTTAAGTTACCCGCGTTAAGTGCGATTCCCGGTAGCAAATCCAATATAAGTGGTGTGGCCAATATTCGCGGACTGTCGATTCCGGTGATCAATCTTAGAGGGGCGATTGGGTTTAGCCCAATGCCAGTGTCTGATGATTGTAATTTAATTATCACAGAATATAACCGCAGCGTGCAGGGTTTTTTAGTCGGTAAAGTAGAGCACATTGTTAATATGACATGGAGCGACATTATGCCGCCACCAAAGTCAGCAGGCCCTAATAATTACCTAACAGCAATTACCAAGTTGCAGGATAATGATGTCGAACGTTTAGTATCTATTATTGATGTGGAAAAGGTACTTGCCGAAATTATTGACTATGACATTACCCTTTCAGAAGGTGTGTTAGATGAACAACTTGCATCCCAAATGCCAGGCAAGAAAATACTGATTGTGGATGACTCTTCAACCGCAAGAAAGCAGGTTAGAGATACCCTAAGTCAGCTGGGCATTGAGATTATTGAAGCCTCGGATGGATTACAAGCGCTACAATTACTACAGCGCTGGGCAGATGAAGGTAAAGACGTATCAACTGAGTTATTAATGATGATAACGGATGCTGAAATGCCAGAGATGGATGGCTATAAACTCACCTCTGAGATACGCGCCGATAAGCGGATGTCATCCTTATTTATCACGCTAAACACATCACTTAGCGGTAGTTTTAACCATGCTATGGTCGAAAAGGTCGGTTGTGATGAGTTTATCTCAAAGTTTCAACCTGATTTATTAGTGGGTGTGGTGCAGAAACGATTAAAGACTGTATTGGAGTCGTAGACTAATTAAGTGACACGAATCTATACTCGCTGATTAAGACGCTTACATTAAGTAAGTTAATGTTAGTGTCTTTTTTACAGCGTTTAACTGAGTCAAATTATTATCTGTCTAAAACACTATCTTTTAAAAACACTAGCTGTCTGAATAATTACCTGTCTACAGGGCTTAAGGTATGTCTGAAATGACGGCCAATATCATGAGTTTAAAGCTTAGTGTTTTTTAAATCTCAATGCCTAGCAATTCCTGCACTAGTTGAATATCCGCTGCCTTTTGTCATTATTGCGTTGTAAAGGTATGCCGAAAAGTGTGATTTACTTGTTTCGGTAGTTTACTGATTAGCAGCGCTTTCTTAATTGTTCCCTAAAAGATGTTTCATGAATAGGACACCGACAAAGATATCCATCATAGTGACAGATGCACCTAGTTGAGGGCGAGAACACATATTGCCACGATAAATCTTTAGTAGATTAACCATATATTTATAGAGATAAGCTTGTCACTGCACGCTTAGAAAATGATATTCAATCAGGCAACATATGATAAACGGGGGTTATGATATTTTCTTATTTTTCATGAAAATCTAAACGCTACAAAAAAACGATGAAGTGAATATTATATTTAAGTGAAAAGGACTACAATCAGTGCTACGTTCACTTTATTTTAGATACTCTTATATGTTTGATATCAATACCAATATCAATACCAACCGGATGTTCTTAAGTATTCTTATTGTGGCGCTGGCACTCACTATGATTGCATCTAACATTCAAGCGAAAAGCAACGAAACAGAATTGTCATCAGAAGCCACAATCCCCCTGAGTGAGCAAATTAACAATGCGCTAAGCAAGGCAAAATCACTTATATCCCAAAAAGATTACCATGCTGCTGAAGTTATTATTAATCAGTTGCTTACAGATGATTTCAGCTCTAAAAACACAAGCGTGTTAGTCGATATCTATACCACAGCGGGAAAGCTTAACTATAAACAGAAAAAGTTTAATAATGCCGTTGTGCAGTTCGAAAAAGTTATCCCGTTGATTACTGGCAACGACGATGACTCAAAAAAACAATTAGCAGCCATATATCATGAAATTGCGCAGTGTTATAAGCACCTAAAAGATATCCCCGAATCTATTGCTAATTATCAAAAGTCACTAGTTATTCAGCAGGGTAGAGAGGATGCTCTAGCGGTAGCCATTGCCTTAAAAAATATTGCAATGGCTGAAAATAAGCAGAGAAACTATATCAGAGCACTTGATCATGCCCGCCGAAGTTTAAACATCCTGTCTTCGATCAGTCCATCAACATCGCGTTATGCACAAGTCGCACTGGCTTCAGGTATTATTTATCGCAACATAGGCCATTACGAGAAATCTTTAGATTATATTCAACAAGCAAAGCATATTTATGAGCAAGAAAATGATTTACGCCACTTAGCTGAAGTAGACAATCAAATCGGCCTAATCTATACCAAGTTAGATCAGTTAAATAATGCAAAATCTTTTTACTCTCAAACTATTGCTTTGCCAATAGATAAAGTGGAACCTGAAACGCGCGCAGCGGCATTTCGTGAATTAGGGGTTATTCATTATTATCAAAATGACTTAGCAAAATCGATTAATATGCTAACGACAGCATTGCAGCTCTATCAATCAATGAACAGTTATTCAAAAACAACCCGCATCCATTTTTTGCTAGGAACCAATTACCTAAAACAAGAAAAGGCCGCCATAGCGACAGGTTATTTTAAGCAATCTCTCGCATTAGCAATTGAATACAAACAAGCTGAATTTCAAGTCCAATCCCTTAATTACTTAGGCAAAGCTGTGCTCGAAAAAGATGTCGAGAAAGCGATTTCATTTTTGGAACAAGCATTGCTACTGTCTTCTGAGGTTGATGATAAAGAAAATATATTGATGACCTACCATTGGTTAAAAGAAGCAGAAAAAATCAAAGGAAACTTAACAAAATCTCTGCTGTACTCAGAGGAAAAATATCAATTATCACAAATTATCCAAAAAGAACGAGAGGCATTTGATTTCACAAAAAACCAAGTCATTTTGGCATCTTACAAGCTAGAAACTGAATTAGATGCTTTGCGTGAAGATGCAGAGTTAAGTGCTCTTAAATTAGACCAACAACAAACTCAAATTGCGCTCATGCTTCAGTCGCAAAAAATTACTGAATTAGAGATAAAAAAGAAACGTTTTTCCATATTTTTACTCATCACGACACTATCGGTTTTTGTCATCCTGGTTTTTTATATCCTCTATCGATACAAGAATACCCGTGCAATAAACAGAGAACTCGATTACTTAGCGTCGAGAGACCCGTTAACCAACTGCTATAATCGTCGTATATTATACCAGCGCTTTAACGAAAGCTTCGAGCCGTCAAAGACGCCCATACAATACTCTGTGCTACTGGCGGATATAGACTCCTTTAAGACCATCAACGATACCTACGGTCATACCTCTGGCGACAAAGTGTTACAAGGCGTCGCAAAAGTGTTGATGAATAACGCCAGTGAAGCGGATACGGTGGCGAGGTTCGGGGGCGAAGAGTTCTGTATCTTATTACCCGACTCAAGCGAGAAAGAAGCAGAACAAATTGCAGAACAAATGCGACAAGGCATTGAAAGTAGTCAATTTGAATCAATTACAGTCACTTGTAGCTTCGGTGTAGCCTCATTTAGCGTTGATGTTGAATGCAACCTAACCTTAATTGAACGTGCAGACATGGCGTTATATCAATCAAAATACCAAGGCAGAAACAGAGTCACTCGATGGGAATCCAAAAGCATGAAACACGATTAACGCTTATGTAGAGTGATTTATTAAGTCTAACTGCAAAAATAGGCCTTTCCGTTCTGATGTTATAACCTTTCATTCTCATCTGTTGCCGCATGTCAGTTATAAATGGACTTTTAGTCGCCATGAATAAACATCCTTGTCTTTATTACTAAACTGTATGCTTACACAGTGTTATTGGGGGGCCTTTTTTCAAGTAAATTTGTAAACTTTATTTGCGCACTTAATTTTTTGTCATACATTTCTAATTCATAAAATCATAAAATCATAAAATCATAAAATCATAAAATCATAAAATCATAAATTCATAAATTCATAAAATCATAAAATCAATCGTTAATGTCTGGATTATTGCGTAAGATAAATGCCCATGCGCATTTTGACAGCTGGAATATGGATGTTTTTTTGAGTAATGTAATTAAATTATTTAGTGTTGCGCACTTTCACAGGTCTGATGTGATAAATGTGCATGCTCACTATACAGTTGCTATATGCAAAGGAAGGTTTTGTGACACTCGAAGCTACTTGCTGTTGTAAGCAAATTTCTATATCCCTCTCAGGTGAGCCTGAAATGAACTCTGTTTGTAATTGTACAAACTGTAAACAACGTACTGGAAGCGCTTTTGGTATCTCTACTTATTTTAAAGCTGATGCAGTATTAAAAAAATCAGGTGATACTAAAATTTATAAATTACGGCATAAAGAGCTAAATCACGAACAAAATCGTCACTTTTGCACTAAATGTGGCACAACGCTTTATTGGACTATATCAACATTGCCTCATTTAATTGGTGTTGCTGGTGGGTGTTTCGCCGAATCTGAAATTTTAGAGCCAACTCATACATTGAATAGCTCTAAAAAATGTAATTGGGTTAATTTGCCTGAGAATTGGCAAGTTCAGGGGTGAGTCGCACATAACAAGCTAATAAATAAGAACAAATTACGGTTGGTTTTTGCTCCTTCGTCGAGTATTTAGACCAACTACAATTTACCCATTATTAGGCGTTAAATACATGGAGGTTTGGTGATAAACGTATATCTTTTTGATTGGGGCGACACTTTGATGGTTGATTTCCCTGGTGTTACAGGAAAAATGTGTAACTGGGAAATTGTTGAGCCTGTCACTGGAGCTAAAGAAGCTTTAGAAGTGCTATCTAAAAATGCCCAAATCTATATTGCTACAGGTGCTGCCGATTCAACTGAGTTAGAAATTCAACAGGCTTTTGAACGTGTGGGTTTGAGCCAATTCATATCAGGTTATTTTTGCAGAGCTAACTTGGGGTTATCTAAAGGAAGCCCTGAATTTCTCAATTCTATTTTGGATAAATTAAAAGTCCATTCAGAGAATGTGGCTATGGTTGGTGATAACTTTGATAAAGATATTAAACCTGCAATAGCCACTGGCATTCAACCATTCTGGTTCACTTCAAAACATATAGAGTCAGCTACAGATAATGTTAAAGTAATTAGAGGGTTAAGTGAGTTGTACTTATAGTAAGCTGTTTAAAACGGGACAAATAACAGTTAGTTTGTTTCGCTCTGCTTCACATTTTAGGCAACTACAATTGAGAGCGTTATGCGGGAGGCTGAGTGTTGGTTAATATCGAAGTTGCGTTGGTAAACTCATTTACAATAAATGAAAAAGGCGGAAACCCAGCAGGTGTTGTCTTGAATGCCGACCAACTATCGGATGCTAAAAAACTCAAAATTGCACAAGCAGTAGGATATTCAGAAACGGCTTTTGTTTCCAGTGACGACGAAGCTGATTGTGAAGTCTCTTTCTATACTACAACAGGCGAAGTTGACTTTTGCGGTCACGCTACATTAGCAACTTTTTATATTCTGTACCAAAAGGGTATTCTTGCAGCAGGCTCTTATGTTCAACGCACGAAAGTTGGAATGTTACCAGTGATCATCGAGCCAAATGGTAAAGTAGTGATGGAGATGCAATTGCCGCAAAAGTTAGATACCTTCTCATACCAAGAAATTTCAAAAGTTATTGGCATTGAAAGCAATATTTTAGAAAGCACGAAGTTACCTATTGAAGTTATTTCAACGGGGCTACCTGATGTGATTATTCCTGTTCCTAACGGATATTTAGATGTAATAGAACCAGATGATGAACTAATCGCTAACTTTTGTGAAAATCATAAAGTTGTTGGTTTTCATGTTTTTGAGCTTTGTGACGCTGAAAGTAAACTTACAGCAAGCTGTCGTAATTTTGCTCCATTATTTGGTATCTCAGAAGAATCAGCTACGGGCAGCTCTAGTGGTGCTTTAGCATGTTATCTCACAGAGTATCTAGCTTTGGGATGTGACTATGTTTTTGAGCAAGGTAGATCTATGGGTTGTACTTCTATAATTACAGCATCTGTTAAATCTGATAACTCTGGTGTAATCAATGTGAAAGTGGGTGGCTTTGCGAGTATCGTCGGTAAGTTGGTAATTCCCGTATAACAGGGCATTCAAACGGACTAATAACAGTTGGCTTTCCGTTCGTGCCTCACTTATTGTAATCAAACTGTCATTAGCCCCTTTAATGGGCGTTGTATGTTTCGGAGAAACCGTGGAAGTATCTGATATAAATAGTCTATGTTTGAGCCTTACTGATGCAACAGTAGCAGAAAGAGGTGAGCCTTCGAACGTACTTACATATAAAGTGCGGGCTCGAAACTTTGCTTACTTTAAAACAAGCGAACCAGAACGTTGGCGTTTTAGTATCCGTGTATCCCCTGAAAGGTTTTTGGAACTAACGGATCAACCAGGTGTAAAACCTGCTCGCTACATGCATCGGTTTCATTGGATTACAATTGTCAACGTTAGCGAATTTGATCCAGCGTATTTAACAGAGTTAGTTGGTTGGTCTTATCGTAAGGCTTGTTCAACATTAAGTAAAAAAGCACAACGTGAGTTAAACATAAAACAAGAAAATTAACAGGACTATGCTCTTCCCCCTGTTTAGTCATCAGTTGGATAGGTTTCCTCTAGATTCATAATTTAACCAACTGTTTTTGTTCGATTAAGTGGGTGTTGTACTTCAATCAGGTTATTGGGGATATCGGAAATATTGGCAATATGGAAATAAACAAAGATACTGATCTTATGGCCTTACATCGAGTAATCGTTGAAGCTAAATTTACTGCGAATAATATGGCCATATATTGCATGTTTAATTACAAGACTGACAAATTATAATTGGCTTTTCATTAGTGCCTTAATTATTGTAGCCAACGGCAATTTACTGCTTTAAACAGCGTTAAGTCACAAGGAGGTACAGTGGAAAGTTTAAAAAAATATCCCATCTCGCTTCATGAGATATATAAAGCTAAAAAGGTTGTTTCAGCTTATATAAATCGGTCACCTCTGATTAAGTATGATGGTTTATCCAAGCTGCTTGGTTGTGAGGTGTATGTGAAGCATGAGAATCAAAATATAACCGGCAGTTTTAAAATCAGAGGAGGCATAAACATTATGTCACACCTCAAAAAAGCTAACGTGAACGGGGTTGTTACTTTCTCTACAGGTAATCATGGTTTATCTGTTGCCACTTCAGCGAAGATGTTTGGCATTCCTGCAATTGTCGTAGTGCCTGTCGGATCTAATCCTGTGAAAATTAAATTAATTAAAAATGCAGGTGCTGACGTGATTGAGTCAGGTGAAAATTTTGACGAAGCGGCTAAAGTTGTAACTGAAATTAACCAAACTAGAGGTTATTACTACGTTCATCCAGCAAACGAGCCACTTGTAGTAAATGGTGTTGGTACAGAGTTTCTCGAAATAATCGAAGATATTCCAGATATTGATGCTGTGATTTTACCGTTAGGTGGTGGTAGCGAAGTGGCATCAGCGGTTACTGTACTAAAATCAATATCTCCTCGAATCAGTATCTATGCTGTCCAAGCAGAATTATCTTCGGCAGCTTATCAATCATGGTCTAGCAAGGAAATTGTCGCAAGCTCAAATCAAACTTTTGCAGGTGGTTTTGCCACAGGTACAGCCTACGAAACTACTTTTAATATTTATCGTGATAAATTAGATGACTTTGTTCTCTTATCAGAGCAAGAAATTTTGCAAGGTATAGCCTTAGCTGCTCACCATACCAAGAATTTAGTGGAAGGCGCGGGGAGTTCAACAATTATGGCAGCATGGAAGTTAAGAAAGCAGTTAGCGGGTAAGAAGATTGTACTTCAGTTTAGCGGCTCAAATGCATCACCTGATGAGTTAGAAAAGGCTTGTGAATTATCTGGTTTTCGGGATGGAAAAGTAACTTAACATTTAAGAGTGAATCGTAACGCTTGTCGTTTTCGCTTCTCTCAAAGTCTAGACAAGCGCCACGTACATCTTAATGCAGCGTTAAACAACAGCTGCAGCTTAATACCTTTGCACGTGTTGAATATTGCCAAAGTTACTGTTCAAACTCTTCTTTCACTTGCTGTAGCAGGAGTTTTTGATGTTCTTTGGTGATGCCAATATTCATTCGGCATAACCTAATGGCATAGGCAAACTTGTCTTTGCCAACAATGGTTAATAATTCGCTTAATAGATGTTTGTTAAGCATTAACGTATCGCAATAATGGTTTATTGCTTTAGTGAGGGAGTTAAAGGTTAAGCCATCAAATTCAAATTGACCGCTGTAGCCTTGTTCGATATCCACTGCATTGAGTACTAATGGCCAACCTTTTGCGTTAATACGGCCTTTAGCTATGTTGTACATCATCCATGCACTTTCTTTAAAGCCTGAAAGAATACGACAATCAAAGCCTGACTCTTCTAGTTCTTCTTCAGTCCAGTTAATCCCGATGGCTAAATCTTTATGGTAAATCTTCATTAGCTCATCTTTTACGCCGTCGCGGCAATCCCAAATCGATGTTAGCGGATTCTTTTTCGCTAAGCGGGCACATTCACTGCAAGCGGGAACCGTCAGGGAAGGGTGCGGTGTACTCGGTTTAGCGTAAAAACTAAAAACGTCATTAGACGGTTCAGCACAAAACCAACATTGATGGCGTAAATCAAAAGGGATTTCAACTAAAGGCGGTAAATGGTTCACAGCAGACCTATTGGTAGAAGAGGTTCAATAAAAAAGCTGCTGAAATTCGTTATATTTCACGAATGTTCTAGCAGCTTTATGTAGTAGCAACTATATGCTGTAGCAGTTATATTGTCGTAACTTGATGAGCAGCGATTATTCGGCTTCTACGTCAACTAATTCTTTTGCTAGTACGATTGGGTCAACTTCAATACATTCTTGATCAGCAATCCAGTCTAATCCGACTAATACGCCGTCTTCGTTTAAATCGCCAACCCAGTATTCTAAAAATTCATTTAGGCTAATTTTAACTGCTTTGTACTCAGCCCACTCTTCAGTGCAATGGCTTGATGCTGCAGATTCTGTTGACCATAAAGGCATAACATCAGTTTCTTCGAATTCAGAAGAGTCACATACAACCCAACCTTCGCCCGTTTCATCCGCTAAGCCCCATAGGACTTGATGTTCTTTAACGTTCTCAATAAAGCTTGCAACAGCAGGGGTTTGTTCAATCATGATTAGTCTCTTTGATGAATTCAATTAACGGGTCGATTATACGGTAACTCTAAACAATACAAAACACTATTACGCGAATGTGACAATATCAATTTCAAGATGAACTGAAATTAACCAGATAAACACAAAATTTCAATATTTAAGACTTAAAGGCTCTTGTTTCCTGAATCGCTATCAGTCACGATGTGAACAGTCATTATTTGTAGAAGTATTCATTTATGGTGCGTTTTAAATTTTCTCCTGTTTTTAAGTCAGTGATTTTACTTTCGAGTTGCTTTGTTAGTCTTCAATCTACCGCAGCGCCTGACAATTTTGCTCAATGTGTTGACAACCTTAAAGTCAAAGCACGCAGTGAAGGTTTGTCTGAACAAACCATTAATACCAGCGTCGCAAACCTTAAATTTATTCCTCGGGTTATAGAACTTGATAATCAGCAACCTGAATTTAGTCAAACTTTTGGTAATTATTTTAATAAACGCGTGACAGATTGGCGCGTTAAAGAAGGCCGACGCTTACTTGCTGAAAATCGCGAGTTGCTTAACGAGTTAACTAAAAGGTACGGCGTACCTGGCCAATATATTATTTCGTTCTGGGGATTAGAAACCAACTTTGGTGGCTATAAAGGCAAAATGTCGGTGCTCAACTCTTTAGCGACATTGGCGTGTGACCCAAGACGCAGTGACTATTTCACCAATGAGTTAATGCAAGCATTAAAGCTGAAAGAAAAGTATAACTTTGATGATGCCACTATGGTGGGGTCATGGGCTGGCGCAATGGGGCACACCCAGTTTATGCCAACCAATTACGCTAAGTATGCGGTTGATGGCGACGGCGATGGCAAAGTCGATTTATGGAATAGCACTGCTGATGCGCTAACTTCAGCGGCTAATTTTTTACAACAACTTGGCTGGAAAGCCAATGAACGTTGGGGACGTGAAGTTAGCTTACCTGAAAACTACGACTATCAATATTTAGGCCGTAAACACCCTCAACCGTTAACTCAGTGGGCTGAGCTTAATATTACTCAAACTAGCGGTAAAGCGTTATCAACACCTGATATGACAGCATCTTTGTATGTGCCATCTGGTCACACTGGGCCTGCATTTTTAGGTTACGACAATTTTGATGTCATTATGCGCTGGAATCGTTCAGAGTTTTACGCCATTGCTGTCGGCCATTTAGCTGACCGAATTAATGGCGCTGCGCCGCTTGCAATCAGTGCGCCTGAGCATGGCATGTTTAATCGCAGTGACATTAAAGTCATGCAAGCAAAGCTTAATGAATTAGGCTTTGATGTCGGTAAACCTGACGGCGTGTTAGGGCGTAACTCCATTGCAGGTGTACAAGCATTTCAGCGCAGTAAAAACTTGATCGCCGACGGTTTCCCTGATGAAAAAACCTTTGAAGCACTCGGTATGACGTTGAGTCAATAAGCTTTAAAGTGAGTGATGACATCATAGTAGGGATAAGAGAGTGTCATTTCCTTTTGCTCATCACTCAGTATTAGCAGAACGTAATTAGGTTCTGCTTTTTGCTGGCAGCTTGGTAATCGATTTGTTAAGCTGCGGCAATGATAGAAATCGAAGTAAATTAAGGACATTCGATGACAGCTCAAGATAATATGGTTGTACGTTTCAACTACACACTTCGCGATGAGAAAGGCGAAGTGATTGAAACTAACGAAGGCGGATCGCCAATTGCTTACTTACATGGTCATGACAACATGATGCCAGGTATTGAAGATGCAATAACAGGTAAAGAAGCTGGGGCTAAATTCAGTGTAACGCCTCCTGCAGCAGACACTTATGGCGAACGTATGGAAGTGGCTGAGCAGCGCGTTTCAGTAAAACATTTGCAAGGTGCTAAAGTCTGGAAAGCGGGTATGCCAGCTATTGTTAATACCGAACAAGGTCAACGCCAAGTGACAGTGGTTAAAGTTGGTAAGTTCATGGCAACTATCGATACTAACCATCCTTTATCAGGGCGTGAACTGACTTTTGATATTGAAGTGGTTGATGTTCGTGAAGCAACTGATGAAGAAATCGCACACGGCCATTCACATGGTGAAGGCGGTCATCAGCACTAATATTGATTAACATCAATTGTTAAGTGTGAATAGTTTAGTGCTATAAGCTTTGTTTAATCCCAAGTGAACCTCACTTGGGATTTTTGTTTTCAGTTTGGCTAAATCGGAAATGTATTGATGATTATTGAATTTTCACAAGGCAAGTTAGTCGTGACACCATTTGAAGTGCAATGCCGCCTTAACGTGAATAGTATTGTCTTAACTGCAATGGTGGATGATATGAAGTGTATTGCAGATAGATTATTACTGATTGCAGATGCTGGTGCGGTTCGCTGGAGTTTGCAGTTGGATAATAATCAACAGTTTTATGAAGTGATTGAAATTCTGGGTATCGCACCAGAGTAAAGTCTCTGCTGGTGCGATATCCATGCTCAATCATTTATTGCTCACAAGCCACAAGCCACAAGCCACAAGCCACAAGCCACAAGCCACAAGCCACAAGCCACAAGCCATAACCGATAACTCATGCTGATGAGTAAAAGAATCCCCCCTAAAATCGAGTTTCTAAAGTTCTGAGCGATTGTGTGGACGCATGTAATCGATAATCGGCCCTTCTGGTACTACTTGAGTTGGATTAATGTGCTGATGGCTAAAGTAATAATGCTGTTTTATGTGCTCAAAATTTACGGTGTCGGCAATCCCTGGTTGTTGATATAAGTCTCGTAAATATCCCGACAGGTTTGGATAAGATTCAATCGTACGTAAGTTGGTTTTAAAATGTCCCACATACACGCAGTCAAAACGGATAAGCGTTGTAAATAATCGCCAATCAGCTTCAGTGATTTGATTACCCAGTAAATACCTTTTGTTAGCCAATATAGCTTCTAAGGTACCAAGTGTGTCAAATAATGGCATTACAGCTTCTTCATAGGCTTTTTGAGTGGTAGCAAAGCCTGAGCGGTAAACCCCGTTATTGATGTAGGGGTAAATAAGCTCGTTTAAAGAATCTATTTCTGATTGAAGTTCTAACGGATAGTAGTCTTCTGTATTACCAGTTACTTTATTAAACGCTGAGTTAAACATTCTAATGATTTCTGAAGACTCATTACTCACAATGGTATTTTGCTGCTTATCCCATAAAACAGGCACCGTCACTCGGCCGCTATAATCGGGCTTTGCTTGCAGATATACCTGATACATAAAGTCTTTATTAAACAGTTCATCAACTTGAGCACCATCAATAGCATGAGCATCTGTTGATTGATTAGGGCCTTTAAATTCCCAACCGTTTGCAAGCATATGTGGCTCAACCACAGTGACACCAATATGCGCGGTTAATTGTTTTAGCTGCCTAAATATCAAGGTTCGATGAGCCCAGGGGCAGGCTAATGATACATATAAATGATAGCGGCCAGACTCTGCTTTAAAGCCAGCACTTCCAGATAATCCGGCGCAGCCATCAGGCGTGATCCAGTTGCGAAGCTGCGCATCTTCTCGTTGAAATTTACCGCCATTTTCTTTGGTGGCATACCATTGGTCGACCCATTGTCCGTTTTGTAACAATCCCATTCCCACACCTATGACTTCAGAATAAAAATTAAGTGTAGATTACTAATTTATCGAAAATAAGCGGATTAAATTGTCATTAATTTTCTATTTTTTCGATATTTTATGGCGTGTAAAACTGGGTCTATATCAAATCGGCTGAAAGTCAAACTGTGATCCCGGCCTTGTTGAGCAGTAATTTAAAGGGGTGTTTTACTAAAAAGATAATCAGGCAAAGCACTGTTTTGCACAAAGTCATTTTAAATTAACAGATTATCACCCTTATCTTTTTATTGATTCCATTTTCGATATAACGAATAAGTAGCGTAAAAAACATTGTTTATAAATGGTTTGTAATCAGTAGTGTAACTTATTGTTGTTATTGGGTTAAATATCACAAACTGTAATTAAAGTGACATAAAAACAGTCCAGTGTTTGCTACGATTCGGCGCAGAGCTGGGTAGCTCGTAAATATAAAAATATATTGATTAGGGGTTAGATCATGAAAAACACGTTATACAAAGGACTCGTTGCAACAGCTGTACTTGCAGCCTTATCAGGTTGTAGCAGTGACGATGATAAAGACCAAACAGCATGTGAAGCTGCGGGTGATGCTTGTACTAGCTTTACCGTTATTCATACCAATGATAACCACGGTCGCTTTTGGGAAAACAGCGACGGTGAGTATGGCATGGCTGCACGTAAAACGGTTATTGACCAAATCCGCGCAGAAGTTGAAGGTCGTGGCGACGAAACAATTCTTTTATCAGGCGGTGATATCAACACGGGTGTACCAGAATCTGATATGCAAGAAGCGATTCCTGACTTTGTTGGCATGAACTTACTTGGCTATGACGCAATGGCTGTCGGTAACCATGAGTTTGATAACCCTTTAAGCACGCTAGATATGCAATCTACATTGGCTAACTTCCCAATGCTTGCTGCAAATATCTACGACAAAAATGCTGAAGAACGTTACTTTGAGCCATACCGTGTATTCGAAATTAACGGTCTTAAAGTGGCGATCATTGGTTTCACTACAGTAGATACTCCTAAAATCGTTAACCCTGAAAACGTTGAAAACTTAGAGTTTACAGATCCTCAAGTTGAGCTACCAAAAGTATTAGCTGAAATCGAAGCTAACGAAGAAGTGGATATGGTATTTGCTGTCACGCATATGGGTCACTATGCTGATGGCAACCACGGCACTGAAGCACCTGGCGATGTTATGTTGGCTCGCTCAGTTGAAGAAGGTCAATTACACGCGATTATTGGTGGTCATTCACAAAATCCAGTGTGCATGGAAGGCGATGATTACGCAGACTTTGCCCCAGGTGAAGAATGTAAACCAGATCAACAAAACGGCACTTATATCATGCAAGCCCACGAATGGGGCAAGTATGTTGGCCGTGCTGACTTTGAATACATGGATGGTGAGTTGACACTTGCGAACTACTCGCTAATTCCTATCAATTTAAAAGAAAAAGATGACAACGGTGATTTAGTTTTCATTACTGAAGAAATTGAAAAGAATCAAACCGTGTATGACATGCTTAAGCCTTACCAAGAACGTGGCCAAGAGCTACTTGATGTGGTTATCTCGTACACAGATGGCAAGTTAGAAGGTGACCGTGAGGTTGTTCGTGTTGAGCAAACTAACCTAGGTAATTTATTAACAACTGCATATTCTGAGTTTGTTACTAATAACTTCAACGTGACGGCTGATTTCGGTGTGATGAACTCAGGTGGTGTGCGTGCATCTATTGCTGAAGGTGATATCTCTTACCGTGACGTGTTAACTGTTCAACCTTTCGGAAACTTCGTTGCTTACGTCACAATGACAGGGGCTGAAGTTGAAGACTATCTTGCTAATATTGCAGTTAAAACTGGTGGTGGTTACCCACAACTAAATGATGTTGCAATGGATGTTAATTGTGATGCAGGCACTGTTGATATTGCTAGCTTAGGTGGCCGTTCGTTTGATGTTGCTGAAAACTACACTTTCTCAGTGATCCACTTTAGCGCTGCTGGTGGCGATGATTACCCAGTCATCAATACACATGAAAACTACATTGATACTCAGTTAACTGATGCTGCTGTATTCCGTGAGTATTTCGTAGCGAATCCAGAAATCTCAGCTGAAGATTACGCGCCTGTAGAAGGGCAATTAAACTTCTACCGTAATGGTTCAGAAGTTAAGAGTTGTGCTCAATAATTCAATTTGAGTAACACTGTTAATCAAAAAAGGTAGCTTAGGCTACCTTTTTTATTATCTGAAAGGACAGAATTCTATTGATAGGTTAACGAGTTAAACTCTTTCAGTTAAGATAGCGGCAATAAATAATAAAGGATTAGATTATGCCGTCTGCAAGCACAGCACTTGAACGTATTACTATTGAACCGACCACAGCTGTAACCGCATGTGTTATCTGGCTTCATGGCCTTGGTGACTCTGGAGCAGGCTTTGCCCCTGTAGTGCCATTATTAGGCTTGCCACAAAATCACAGTATTCGTTTTGTATTTCCTCACGCGCCAGAACAAGCGGTGACCATTAATGGTGGCTATATCATGCGTTCTTGGTATGACATTAAAAGTATGGATTTACATGATCGTGCTGACATTAATGGCGTACTCGCATCAGAAACAGCCGTAAAAGCGTTGATTAATGAGCAAATAGAAGCAGGTATTGTCGCTGAAAACATTATTCTGGCAGGGTTTAGTCAAGGCGGTGTCATGAGCTTATTTAGTGGCTTACGTTTTGAGCACAAACTTGCTGGCATTATGGCGTTATCGTGTTATTTACCTGCCGGCGAAAGCTTACCTGATGATTTACACTCAGCAAATGCACAAACAGAATTATTGCAACATCATGGTGAGCAAGATGAAGTCGTGCCACTATTTGCCGGAAAAATGGCTTTTGATGCACTCACTAAAGCGGGCTATACATCGACTTGGAAAACCTATCCAATGCCTCATAGTGTTATTCCTGAGCAGTTAACTGAAATTGGTGCATGGATTTCGTCTAAATTGATGCGCTAATTGTTTTGTAAATAGCATAATAACTCGAGCTTAGACGATATATGCTCGGTTAAATAACCATCATAAAATAAAAGGCTTAGGGTGAAAGTTTAATAAACTTACACCCTAAGCCTTTTTTGTTTATACATTATCACTATCATTAAAAAACTCTTGTTTTTTAATGAGGACAATTGCTGCAAAATTATTGAATAAACTCTTGTTCTATAAGGTTTTGAATTCAAAAAAATGACATATAATGCTGGTATTTTGTTAAGATGGCCACTCATTTTTGTGACACAGTTTTATTGCGTATTGATTGAATTTGTCTACGCCCTGTTAAAAACGGATAGAATAATGATAAGAAAAATTCCGCACACAAAACGATTAACACAGAGCCTTAGTTTAGTTGTCGCTTGTGTCAGTTTGTTCAGTTTAAGTGGCTGCGAGCAACGCCCAACCTGTGAAGATAACAATTGCACAAAGTTTACCGTATTACATACCAATGATAACCACGGCCGTTTTTGGCAAAATAAAGCGGGTGAAGCTGGTATGGCTGCTCGCTTTACTGTGATTGATAATATCCGTAAACAGGTGACTGCAGAAGGGGGCCATACATTGGTACTTTCTGGCGGTGACATCAATACAGGCGTACCAGAGTCAGATTTACAAAAAGCAGTACCAGACTTTATTGGTATGAATATGATTGGTTATGATGCGATGGCAGTCGGTAACCACGAATTTGATAACCCATTGTCTGTTTTGGATGAGCAAGCTGAACTAGCAAACTTCCCAATGCTTGCCGCGAATATTTATCGTAAAGACACCAATGAGCGTTATTTTGAGCCTTATAAAGTGTTTAACCTCGGTAACATCAATATTGCTGTTGTGGGGTTAACCACCGACGATACGCCAAAGTTAACGAATCCGCTTCATACCGAATCTTTAATCTTTACTAACCCTATTGAAGAAATGCAAAAGCTGTTACCGCAAATTAATGCTGACGACAGTATTGATTTAGTGTTTGCGGCAACACATATGGGCCATTATCAAAATGGTGAATTTGGCAGTAATGCCCCTGGTGATGTCACTATGGCAAGAGCTCTAAACGAGGGTGATCTTGATGCTATTATTGGCGGCCATTCGCAAAACCCCGTGTGTATGAGTGGGCGTAAAAGTGAGTATGATACGCGTTTTATGCCTGGCGATTCGTGTCGTCCTGACAAGCAAAATGGAACTTACATTATGCAAGCTCATGAGTGGGGGCGATATGTAGGTCGTGCAGACTTTGAGTACGTGAATGACAAGTTGTATTTAGTCGATTATCAATTAATCCCAATTAACTTAAAGCGTATGGCATTTGGTAAAAAACTAGCGTGGCCAGTTGCTGAGCCTATCGAGCGTAATGCAGATGTTGAAGCGGCGCTTAAGCCTTATCAAGATAAAGGCAGCGCAGAGCTTGATGTCATAATTGGTAAAGTGGATGGCTTACTGCAAGGCGATCGTAAAGTGGTTCGCGCGCAGCAAACCAATTTAGGGCGCTTAATTGCGAAAGTACACAGTGAAAAAGTGCGTGCTGATTTTGGCATTATGAACTCAGGTGGCGTTAGAGCATCAATTCAAGCCGGAGATGTGGCATACCGTGATGTATTAACCGTTCAGCCATTTTCAAATACGATTGGTTTTGCTGAAATGTCTGGTGAGAAGTTAGTTAAGTATTTATCTAAAGTGGCGACTAATACTCGGACCAGTGGCGCTTACGCGCAGTTTTATGGCATTGATATGACGGTGATGTGCCGCGATCAGCAGGTTGAAATACACACAATTAATAATCAGCCTTTTGACATTAATGAAAACTATACTTTCTCAATACCAAGCTTTAGCGCAGCAGGTGGTGATAACTATCCCAAGATTAATATTCTAGAAGCGGGCTATGTTGATGCGATTGAACTGTATGACTACATTAAACAGCATGAGCAGATAAATATTGCTGACTATGCGCCAAATGGAGAGCTTAAATTCAAGCAATCTAAGAGTAGTTTAGGCTGTAGTATCTATTAATTTTTAAAGCTTAGTTTGAATAAATTAGTGTAGAAAACTGAAAGGCAATCGCAAGGTTGCCTTTTTTGTTGCCATTTTTATAAAATTTATTTTTAGCATAAGCCACTGTATTTGTTGTGTTATAAAAAATAAATTCAAAATAAATAAAAATAATTTCCGATATTTACTTGAAAACAAAAATATCGTTCTCATATCTAGTTATAAGTTAGGCACGCTCAATAGAGGTACTAACTTCCATTACGCCGTAAGGGTAATGACAAACGCCAATAATGGCATATTTATTTTCACATATTGCTTTAGACAAGGGTATGAACATGCGCAAATTTAACTTAACTCCAGATTTAACTCCACTTTACCGCAGTGCAATCGGTTTCGATCGTTTAGCTAAAATGGCTGAGCACGCTGCAGTGCAAAATGGTAACACTGGTTACCCTCCATACAACATCGAATTACTGGGTGAGAATCGTTACAGCATTACTATGGCAGTTGCAGGTTTCACCATGGACGAACTTGATATCACCAGCGAAGGCGACAAGTTATTAGTCAAAGGCAGCAAAGTTGCAGCCGTAAACGATGAGCGTAAATACTTACACCAAGGTATTGCTGAACGCGGATTTGAACGTACTTTCCAATTAGCTGATCACGTAAATGTCGTGGGAGCAGGCTTAGAAAATGGCCTATTAAATATTGAATTAGTGCGTGAAATTCCTGAAGCATTGAAAGCGCGTAAGATTAAAATTAACGGCGCTAACGTAAACAATACCATCGAAAGCTAACCTTTCGACGCTATCTCTTACTCATTGCAACGAGAGGTTGATGAAGAGAGATAGCAAACCTTGTAAGACATTGTTTCATCCGTGCTATTTAATTCCCCTATGCACTCATCATGCATTTTAAGTAGCACAAGTTTCACATCTTCCCTGATTATTTTGCCCAACGAGAATCTATTTCCTTGTTGGGCTTTTTAGTAAATGAAATTAATATCAAGAATATTTATAAATTGATAATTACCGGTAACTACTTTTTCAGTATTGATACAAATTATTCAAATTGGGGATTTGGGGTACTAACTTTGTCTTCGTAAAATTTCTGTATATCATCTTCAGCTTTTATGTGACGTTTACTACTATAGTTTTTTAAAGAAGTTAAAGCGACCACAATATTACCTTGTTGATGCATTTCGAGTATGTCTCTAAGCGCTGTTCTTAATGAATACTTATTGATATCTAAATCCTTACTTTTCAGAATCAATACTTTTCCTGTTAATCTATTTCCCTCCATTGTGGTTACGATTAAATCAACAGTATTTTCTGAAAGGACAGTTTCATTAAAACTGCTTCTTACCCCTGTCACTAATGTTGCAACTCCAGAAAGAATATTTGCGGTACTGCCACCTGTAGCTAGACTTGCCGTTCCTGTTAATAACAGAGAGTACGTATCAACAGAAAAGTCAAAAGCTTTTTTAGAAGTATAAACAATAGTTTTGTACTCATTAAAACTATAGTCAGAAAGAATAATGAGTTCATCTATCATGTCATTTCTAAATACCATTTTTTCTGTTTCATCTAATTGTTCAAAATCATCTAATATTTTTTTATTTAACCACTCTTCTTGGTGGTTATCTTTATTGTTTGGTTCACTTGTATTAACGAAATATTTATTTGAGATAGCTTGTGCTTGAGAACTAGAAATTAAACTATTGTAACTATATGTTTCTTTGGTTTGACTCTTTAAAAAGCTTGAACAACCTGTAATACTAATTAGTATTAGA
>NZ_MCUF01000032.1:107983-123737 GCF_002873615.1 Shewanella sp. 10N.286.51.B7 | reverse complement strand
AGTTATAGTTATAGTTATAGCCATAACACTGCATTTGCGGGAATTGAGTCACTCAATTCCCGCTTTTAAATCTCAAATGTATAAAGCTAACTTATACCTGTCATTTGTTATCACTGCATTTTATGAGCGATTTGCTCCTTTAAACATTTCATAATGCTTTCAGCAGATTCTAACTCTCCAACTTGAAATAATATGTGCGCAGCGCATTCAGCCGTACACAGGCCTCCTTCAAGCTGATTTCTTCTTAGCTGATAAATGGATTCAACCTTGCTATCAATTGAGACTTTTTTAAGTTGCTTGAGATAAGGACTACGATTGTATATTTTGCGCGCTTCTTGCCACGTTGAGTCAATAATCACTAATGCGTCAAAATTTGAAAATGTATCGGATTCAAGCCTAATACTGGTATCAATTATCTCTGCGGAATCAATTGAACCTATTACGAGGCTGGGCTGGGCTGGTAATTCAGGAAATAATAATCCCACATTCGCTGACGCGATTAACTGAGTCAGTTCCGGGTTGGGATTCACTCTGTCCCAAGGTATCACCAGTGCACGCTCTTCTAATACAGTTTTGACCCAACGACCTGTATTGCTCGGTCTAGTGAGCTCTTTTTGATGTGTAAGCAAGATGATTTTCAATACTTGTATACCTTTAACGAGAAAGAGACATATAACTGCAGATAAGCTCGGCTGATTATTATATTCTATTCACAATATAGAAAAGCATAATGCCTCAGGAAGTGCGATTATAATGGAACTACAGCAATCACTCAGCCTTTTATTTACCATGTTCATACTAGCAATAGTTCCAGGCCCTGTTGTATTTGCGATAATTTCACGTTCTTTCTCTCATGGTTTAATGCCAGCAATGCAATTATTTCTCGGGGTACTCATCGCTGATTACCTATTTATCTGTATTGCGCTATTTGGCCTTACAGCACTTGCCAGTGTTATGGGCTCTGCATTTATTATTATCAAATATTGCAGCGCCGCTTATCTGTGCATTTTAGGCTTTCAGCTTATTAATGAGAAACCACAAGCAGCTCAAATTGCAGATATTGGAGAACATAATAATTTCAAAGGGATAAAAAATACCTCAACAGGCTTAATGATAGGACTAAGTAATCCCAAGGCTATTATATTCTACATTGGTTTTTTCCCTGCATTTGTCCCCTCAACCAATATTAGTGTCAACGATGCCTTGATCGTTATGAGCATCGCAACAATTGCCTTTGGAAGTATTAATCTTTGTTATGCATTAATGGCGGTGAAAGCGAGGAAAGTATTTAAATCAGCAAAAGCCAATCACGTGATTAACCTAATAGCCGGAAGCATCATGATAATAGCGGGAATCTTAATAGCACTTAATATATAACAGCAGCATCCTCAAATAGCCAAAAAGGTTTTTTAAAATGTTAAACCATTTACTTTAGTTTTTCCTTAGATATACAGCGCAGATTCTTATTCAAAATGCAAAAACAACTCCAACTTCTAGCGACATCCACACAGTCAATTTACCTATCAAATTTGCATATCTTGTAGAGTTTGTATGTTGCAAAAAGGATTTGTTGTTAATAAATGGTTTGGATATCATAATTTCATCCACACATATGTTGCATAACTTGCACTTAATCTACTGTATATAAATAAATCAATTACCTTTCTTATTGCTCGCGCTAAAATAAGTCATTAACTAGACTTATTTATCTATAGGGTTACCAATGATTGTAGAAGTCAAAGTGTATTGCAGTCACTGCAAAGAACACCTAATGACAAACAATGAATACTACCCTGGTCGTTTCACTGATTGTGAGTGTCCAAGTTGTCTTACAAGATGCGAGTTTACTCAAAGTATTCAAGAGATGGTGTCTGTATCAAAATGGTACAAACCATTGAGTTGGGGTAAGCGAGTTCCTCTAACTGAAATTAAGTCATAATTTAAAGATTTTAAATTGGTTCAATCGTTGTTCAGGTATTGTTAGCTATAGTTAGCTTACGATAATGACACTTTGGTAAGAGCTTATTGAGCTAGGCTAAATTTACTCAGCTTAATCTGTAAATCAGAAGCATTTAAAAAGAGCCATGTAAAAAGAGTCATTGTCCATTCTTGCTCGCTCAGTAAAAGCCAACTGAGAATATGCGACGTCATTTAATACCTTGATTTATCCGTTACATTTTGGAGTTCAATATGCAAATTCAATCGTCAGTTAGTACTCAACAAGTCAATGATGCAAGTGCTACTAATACGAGTATTACACCAGCAGAAAGTGCCAGTATTGCGACTTCAAAATCAAGTGCAAGTACATCTCAAGTTGATAGCGTAAATTTAAGTGCTCAAGCTATAGCGTTATCGAACCAAGCCGCAACAATACCTAACCAAGCAGCTCAGCCCAAGCAAACTAATTCTACTTCCTCTGAGAATAATACCCAACCATCATTACCCAACGATGGAGAAAAAGTAGAAAACTATGTCCACTACAAAAAGGCTCAAGCTCAGTATCAGTTTTATTCTGACTTAGCGGGTGTTGCTAATGGCAGCGATAATTCGATGAGTGCGACATCTGCGTATATGGTGAAAAATAACGATGATGCAAGAGCCGCCACCGTGCAGGCAGCCAACATGAACAACCAGCAAAATATGTTAGATACTTATATGCAAACCACTCAAAGTATTAATGAAAGTGTGTGAAGTGATAATTAATAACATTGATATAAAACATTCCCATCAGCTCAGACATTGTTATGTAACAAACAGTAAAAAATAAACTTCTCTCATATCTCAATACTCAATAGGCTGTTATTATTGCGAATAACAGCCTATTTTTATTATTTGATGTAATACTTTCATCTAAATGAGTACAAAATGAAGTTAAAAATACTAGCAGGGATTGCATTACTAAGCAGCTTTTCAACGCAAGCCGCTTGGTGGATTGAACCTACCGATTTACCTCTTCGCGCCGACATTCAACTCTTAGCTGATACAGGCATTATTCTTCAGCCTGTTACTACATTTCCATTAATGTGGTCAGGGATTAAGTCTGATCTTGATAACGCAGCTGAAAGCCCGATGTCAGTGCATCAAAAAGATGCCTTTCATCGCGTCATGCGTGCCTACAACAAAGATCATAAAGCGGTGAACTTAAGCGCAGGTCTTTCTGGTGCCAATGAACAAGCACGCTTTATCGGTTACGGTAATGATTACCGTGATAAAGCTGAGGTTGAATTCACGGCAGAAGTCACTCAAGACTGGTTCAGCGGACGTTTAGCGGCAAGCTACCATTACGATGCCATCGATGGTAATGAATCACGCCTTGATAACAGTTTCGCAGCGGTAAAACTCGGCAATTGGATTGTTACCGGTGGTGCAGTACAGAAGTACTGGGGGCCAGGCTGGGATTCAGGTTTAATTCAAACGACAAACGCTAGACCTATGCCTGGTGTGACATTTTCAAGAAACAACAGTAATGCCTTTGAGACGCCATGGCTTAACTGGATTGGCCCATGGACGTTCACTACCAGCTTTAGTCAAATGGAAAGCGATCGTTATGTCGCTGATACTCAACACTGGGGCGCACGCGGTACCTTTAAACCTATTTCAAAGTTAGAAGTTGGTTTTTCATGGACTATGCAGTGGGGCGGTGAAGGCTACGGAAATAGCTTATCAGACTGGTGGGATGGCCTAACAAATGGCGGCGTTCACGAAAGTGAAGAGGTAAATGGTCAAGAAAATATGCTTGCGGGATATGATTTTAGATGGTCAGATACCGCATGGGGCGTGCCTTATGGCATTTATTACGAACGCATCCATGAAGATTATCACAATGGTAAAAACAAACTGATCAATGCGTCTAACATGGGCGGTGTTGATATTTACATTGCTGATTTAAGCACCCGGTTTTTTGCAGAATACTCTGATACTGCAGCATCATGCGGCTTAGAATCTGATGTGTACAACTGTATGTACGAACACGGTTTTTATCAAAGCGGCTATCGATATTATGGTAGAAGTTTAGGTAGCACTTACGATAACGATTCGCATGTTGTGGTGTTAGGCGGCATTACTCAACTTGAACATGGCCAAAGCCTAAGCACTAAGTTCCGTTATGCTAAATTAAACTTTGATGGTGTAGATACTTCTAGACCTGAAGGTGGGAACCCAGTATCACCTGGCCGATATGAACGCTTATACCAAGCTGATGTTAGTTACCATCGTCCATTTTACGAAGGTAAATTAAAAGTCGGCGGTACTGTGGGCTATAGTGAATACCCTGAAATTGACACCAGTAGCGATTGGGAAACCACTTTCTACGCTGGTTGGGAACGTGATTTCTAAGCAGTAAAAGTTTATGAGTGATTGAACATTAGCCCATCAAACTTGATGGGCTTCTTTTATTTATAAGCAAAAATTTACAACCTGCTTTATAGCCCTTTATCTTCCCACTGCTGCTTTTTACGGTAAATCGTTGAAGGACTTACATCTAACAATGCAGCAGCTTTAGGGATATTGCCATCACATTGCTCTATCGCTGTTTCAATAGTGATCTTTTCTGTTAGCCAAAGAGGTTGAATATCTTCTGCTGATCCGATGACATCAACGGGTTCAGCAAGTGCAACAGCAGAACTGCTCACGTTACTCTGACTCGCACCTGGATTGCCCCCAATAGCCGCATCACTTGCGGTAAGTGAACCATCACGTATCAATTCTTGCGATTTGGCATTAATCTCTGTGACAGTGGAAATAGCAATGGGATTCACTTGCGACTCGCTTTTAGAATCAAGTTTAGCTTGCGATAATGCCGCAGTTACCTGTGCAGGTAACATGTTAATTGCCACCTCATCGGCAATATTAAGTACTACGACCTGACGGATGACATTTTGCAGTTGGCGCACATTACCCGGCCATGAATACTGAGTAAAACACCTTTCAACTTCTGAGCTGAAACGTTTAAATGTTTTGCCTTCTTCTTTGCTATATTGTTTGAGCAATTTTTTAGCAATAGAAATCACATCTTTACCGCGCTGGCGTAGTGGCGGTAATTCAATAGGAATGACATGAAGGCGATAGTATAAGTCTTCTCTAAAACGGCCATCTTGTACTTCTTTCCATGGGTCACGATTTGTTGCGCTGATAAATCGCACATCGACTTTTTCTTCTTTACTGCCGCCCACACGTTGAAATACACCAGTCTGAATAAAGCGCAGTAATTTGCTTTGCAGCTCTAAATCCATCTCACACAATTCATCAAGAAATAACGTCCCACCATCTGCACGAGTTGCCGCGCCGTCTCGATGACTTACAGCTCCAGTAAAGGCTCCTTTAGTGTGACCAAAAATTTCACTTTCAATCAAATCTTTTGGAATTGACGCACAATTAAGCGCAATAAAAGGCTCTTCAGATCTGATCCCCGCTTCATGAATTGCTTGGGCACAAACTTCTTTACCGGTGCCACTTTCACCAACGACAAAAACTGATGCCTTACTATTGGCAACACAATCAATCGTGTTATACACCGTTTGCATAGCCAGAGAATCACCAATAAAACCATGAAAATTAGTTTTAGGAAGGCTGTTTTCATAATTAGACACTAATGCCAATAAGTCTCTTTGCTTCAAAGCATTACGTACGGTTATTGATAACCTTTTACTGTCGAAAGGCTTTATCAAAAAATCAAACGCCCCCGCTCGCATCGCATCAACGGCTAAATCAATCGTGCCGTGAGCAGTAATCATAATCACTGTAATATTGGGGTATTCTTTTTGCACCTTAGTCAAAATATCCATACCCGACATGTCCGGTAATTTGATATCCAGTACTAATAAATCAGGCTGTTTACGCGCTAATTCTTTTAATGCATCTTCGCCAAAATTAACATGGGTCACTTCCGCGCCTTCTGCGCAAAGGTACTCACTGTATAACGCACCTAATGACATACTGTCTTCTACAAGAATGGCACTAAATCCCATGTGATAATTCCTTTTGGTATTCAACTATATTATTCATCGGTTTCTATTTTAAACCTTTGCTTAATTTCAGATAAACTTTGTTCGGACACGCTAAATATTTGTTCAAATAACGCCGATAGTGGTTCATTGCTTGTTCTAGAAGCCGCTTCTAACTGTGTTGCCACTTCAGATAATTTCTGCGCGCCAAAACTACCTGCACTGCTCTTAATAGTGTGCACTTGGTCTTCGATCTCGTCACGGTTTCCATCTGGAGTGAGCGCTTTTAAGGTGTCAATTCGCATTAACGTTTCACCATAAAAAACCTTCATCATTTTAGCCAAGCTCGCTTTACCTACCGCTTGTTCTAATTCATCAAAGACCCGTTGATTTAATAATGTATTATCAGTTGCACTGTCATCTTGAATCTCAGCCTTGTTTTCAGAAACTTCATCGCCGATACCATCAGTCACATTATCACTAAGTTCATTGCTGGCAACAGCCAAATCTATATCTGAGCCTGAGTCTATATCTAAAACACTGCCTGTATCAGAGCCAGCATCAGAGTCTGTATCAGAGCCAGAATCTGCAAGCGTAAATTGCATCCCCATTGT
Source organism: Shewanella sp. 10N.286.51.B7 (assembly GCF_002873615.1). NCBI lineage: Bacteria > Pseudomonadati > Pseudomonadota > Gammaproteobacteria > Alteromonadales > Shewanellaceae > Shewanella > Shewanella sp. 10N.286.51.B7. The sequence continues at coordinate 117,181 of NZ_MCUF01000032.1, read as the reverse complement.
CATAACGCTGTCTTGCTTTACCTGACCAAGCCAATGACTCACACCTGAAATCAAATCAGATTTGTTAACCGGTTTACCAATACAATCCAGCATACCTACCGCTTTACAAGCAGCAATTTCTTCACTAAAGACATTGGCCGTCATCGCTAATACAATTTGATCAGGCTTATGGGCTAAGATTTTTTGGCAAGCTTCTAGTCCATCCATTTCAGGCATTCTGATGTCCATCAAGATCAAGTCAAATTCTTGTTTCAGCGCGAGTTCAACCGCTTCAACGCCATTATTAGCGTAAGTCATCACAGCGCCTTCATTAGTCAGCATAGTCCCAGCAACCATTTGGTTTGCAGGACTATCTTCGGCCAATAATATGCGGCAACCGTCAGGTAAGGTGGCAACTTTCTCTAATGGTTTTTCATGAGTATTATCAGCCGTTGCGCCTTTAATTAAACTCAATAACATTGCACGGCTTAATGGTTTGCTTACTGACTCTTCAATACCTAATGCAGAAATAAGCGTTTGAGCATCATTATTCACTCCTGAAGATAAAGCTGAAATATACCCAGACTCAAATAAATAGTCGCTACGCAGTGAAGTAACTTCTTTTTCTTGTGCGGCTAGTAAACAAGTATCATCCAACATCACTAAATCAAAACGGCCACGGATTCGAGCGTTTTTAAACACTGAGCTAACCTGGTGTTCGTATTTAGTCTCAACACCATATTGACTATATTGTTTCTTAATCAACTTACATACCGTTTCATCAGGGTGGAGTAACAGCACTCGAGGGTGTTCTGGTAATCTGACATTATGGTTTGTCGCTTGACTAGACTCATCTAAAAGAACAGAAAGCGTAAACTGACTGCCCTCTCCTAACTTACTGGTCACTGAAATTGAACCGCCCATCATTTTTGCCAGTTCAGAACAAATTGCCAAGCCTAATCCTGTACCTGCATAACTCGTAGTATGAGTGTCATGAACTTGTGAGAACTCACGGAATAGTTTCTCTTGTGATGCTTCACCAATACCAATACCTTGGTCTGTCACGCGACAGCATAATTCCACTTTGTCATTACCACGATTAGGGATCCACACTTCAACTGAAATACAACCATGGGTCGAAAACTTAATCGCATTATCCACTAAGTTCTGAACGACTTGCCTAATTCGCTGCGCATCCCCCACCAGCATTTGCGGCACATTACGATTAATATAACTGGCTAAATGCACGCCTTTATCGTGGGCTTTATGGGATAAAATTTGCAGTACCTGAGCCACAAGCTGATCAGGCTCAAATTCTTTGGGATCTAACACCATTTGACCCGCTTCAATTTTAGAAAAATCAAGTATGTCATTAATGGTGCTGAGTAATACCGAACCCGCTTCTTTAGCAGTTCGCGCATACATGCGCTGACCTTTTTCAAGGCTGGAGTCCAACAACAAATCAACACTGCCTAAAACAGCATTAAGCGGCGAGCGAATTTCATGGCTCATGGTTGCCAAGAAACGAGATTTCGCTTTACTGCCTTCCTCCGCTTGCTCTTTAGCTTGGCGTAACTCTTCCTCTTTGGTTTTTTGCTCTGAAATATTACGTAAAAATGCGGTGTAATACATTTCATCACCTAGCTGAATTGGAATCACCCTTAATTCAACTGGGAACTCGTCGCCCGCTTTATTATGCGCAGGAACTTCTATTCGATTATTAAGTACTGGCCCTTCACCGGTCTTACGATGATGTTCCATGCCATTTTTATGCGCCTTATGAAATCCTTCAGGAATAATCAAATCTTCCAGCAGTTCGCCAAGCGCTTCTTCACGTTCATAACCAAATAGTTTTACCGCAGCAGCATTAAACTCTTCTACACGGCCGGCAATATTAATGGTGATTAATGCATCATGACTGGCTTCTAAGGTCGCTAAATGAATTGACTGAGTTCTTGCTGCTGAAGCTTGCTCCTTTTTTAGCTCAGAGACGTCTTTTATAAACCCGAGGAACAACACTTGACCATCAATTTCCATTTTGGAAATTGATAACTCAATAGGAAATAAGTGGCCATCTTTATGTTGGGCTTGTAACTCTCTACCTCGACTGAAACCGATTATTTTTGCATCGCCACCATTTAAATAGTCTTGAATGTAACCGTCATGCATAAAACGATCAGCCATCGGCATTAAAATCGACACATTCTCGGAGATTAACTCATCTTTCTGATAACCAAATAATTTACTGACAGCTTTATTAACTTCATTAATCACACCATCTACATCAATAATAACAAACCCATCAGCTGCAGAATCAAGAATGGTATTTAGGCGAACATTGGCACCTTTTAAATCGTGTCGTTCTTCATCTACGGTTTTTAGCATTTCATTAAATGCATTGGTGGTATCGGTAATATCTTGAGTACCAGGTTCATCCACCTGCACTCCCATTTCACCATTCAATACTCTTTTTGAAGCATGCTGAATATTAAATACATGCTTAATTAAGCGTAAGCCTTGAAACCAAGACAAAATAGAAATCAGAATAATAACCAGCAGCATCAGAGCACTATATTTCATTGCAACACTGACAACACTGTCATCAAATTCTTCAGTGTTGACCATCAGTTTAATTTCAACCCCAGTTCCATTATTGGACTGTGCTTCCACTAAAACTAAATCCTCAACATTTACTGGATCAGTAGATTCGAGTAACTCAAAAATACCTTGGTTATTTCTTTGGGCAGCATAAAGTCGGTTGTCGCCATTAAATACTTGAACAGACTCAATATGGCTGATGTGATGTTCTTCTAAAGATTGCTTAAGCAGTAATATAGATTGGCGTGGATTATTGACATCAACACTATTGGCCACTAAAACGGCAGACAAGTGACCTTGTTGTTGAATTTCAGTTTGATTGGCAATTTGGATTACTCCGAGGCTGTTAAAAATCAGCAGCAAAAGTAAAGCCGCTTGCATTAACCCAATTGCGATAATGGCTTTTAATCTAAAAGACAAATTCCTTCTCCTAATGCCGCTTGAAAACCTATCCATGTTATTGAGAAATAACCACTATAAATCCAATATAAAGCATGCCACAACTCACTATGGAACACCTCGTTGCATTTTGCAAAAGTTAATTTGCAAAATGAAAATACGCAATATTGCATATTGCGAATAATCGAATATAACTTTGATAATCAACAACAAATAAATTTGGGAACATAAATTGCTTTAACTCACTATACCTCTTTATTTTTAGGAAACAGCTATGCAAAATGCAAGTGCTCCTGCAAAAAGAATGTCGATTTTATTAGTAGAAGACACTTTTAGTGAGCGTTATTACATTGCTAGCCTCATACAGAGCTTTCAGCCAGAAGGCGTGGAGTTCATCATCACTCAATGTGAAGATGGACTAACTGCATTTGATACTTGTAAATTACATCACTTTGATTTAATCATCAGTGATTGGCGTATGCCTAATATGAGTGGTGTAGAGCTATGTAAACGCTTAAAAGAGGCCAGTAATCCTGCATTTTTCTTATTACTTACCGGAAATGATAAAACTGAGGATATGGTCTTCGCCATGGAAACAGGCGCTGACGACTACATAACAAAGCCATTTCTCGCCTCTGTTCTTAAAGTAAAAATACTTGCAGCAGTAAGGTTAATACAAGCCAAAAAGTTAATTATTGATAGTAATCTTGAACTCGAATCAATACTCAGTCAAAAACAAACAGAACTCAAACAAGCCGCTGCACTACAACAGTCTTTATTACCCAAAGATAATTTGATATTTGATAACTGGGAGATTCAACACTATTTTGAACCAGCAGCTGAACTGGCTGGTGACATTTTCCAATGCTTTAGAATTTCTGAAGACTGGATAGGCTTTTATGTGATTGATGTATCAGGTCATGGGGCGCCTTCAGCAATGTTGAGTTTTACCTTGGCACAAGGATTATCTCCGCAGCGAATGGACTGGCAACTCCCACCAGAAACCTTAATGCAACGGTTAAATCTTTTATTTGACGACCCTGCAAATTTAGGTCAATTCGCCACTGTGATAATTGGAAAAATTAATACTCAAACTCACAAAGTACAAATGTGTAATGCCGGTCATCCTATGCCATTTTTACTATCTAAACTCGGTGTTAACACTCTTGAAATCCCATCGGGCCTCCCTATTGGGATAGACAATAATAGCCAATATAAAAGTGCTGAATATCAACTAAATTCAGGTGAACAGTTATTACTTTTCTCTGATGGCGTTTATGAAGTTAGCCACCCCTTACACGGCATGTTTGGCTTAGAACGATTTAAACAGCGTTGTTTAGAAGCCAAAGCAATGCCGGCGCATCAACTGCTTAAGCATCTTATATATGTGCTTAATCTTTGGAAACAGAATGACCCCCAAGATGATATGTCTTTACTGCTTTTTTCAGCACCTTAATATCTATTACTGATGGTAATCATATGGATAAATACGATGCCTTAAATAGATTGTTCTAAGGTTCTATCTGAGATTAAAGAAATCGAGAATGAAATGAATGAAAACTGAACATAATGACTCTAAGGTAAATAACTAAACTTTAACCAGCAAAGTCAAAATGAAAAATTGCTACATCGGCTTTTAAGGATTAATTATGAATAGCTTACAAATGAATACATTATCAATGAATGCAAAACCAATGGATAGCTTGCAGATAAATATTGCTTTAAACGAAATGACACCAGAGCAAGTTTATGACGACATTGAAGCCTTTTTCATTGTTAATAATATTGATTCACAGCAAAGATTTAAGCTCATGTTATGTATTTTAGAGTCGGTTAATAACGTGGTTCAGCATTGCTCAGAAGATGCAGAAATTGTCACGGTGATGCTACAAAACCATCAAGATAATATTGTCATTGATATATTGGACAATACCAAATATGTAAAACTATCAGCGCCCAAAAAGTGTCCAGAAATAACCCAAACAAATGGCCGTGGTTTATGGATAATGGAGCAATGGATGGATCAAATCGAAAAGCAAGCCACTGTGCTTGGAACACATTTAAGGCTTTCTATGCAAAAGCAGCCAGCCTAATATTGTTCTAAAACTTGCTCCATAGTGCTGTATTAGTGCGATATTAGTTTTGCTGATATCGTTTGGTCAGTATTTGAGATGTCAAGAACCGAAATAACGTTTTATATGAACTGACTAATTAACCATGTTTGTAAGGTCAAAAAAGGCAACATTTCGACATAGACAATGGCAATGGCAATGGCAATGGCAGCATCAAATGGTTTATTGACCGTATAGAGAACTCTATTAACTTTAAACCTAACTCATTTCTGGACAGAAATCATTTAGATCAAAGGGTCTAAAGGTTGGTCGTGGGATTAGTAAATTTTGCACAATAGAAACTCTATTTTGTTTGAGCATTCGAAATATACAGACACATTAAAGGGAAACTGCCAGTAACAATCGTTAACAATTTACCCTTAAGTTTAAGTAACTGGTCAGCCATTGTTAATTAGATCATCTAAAAAACATAGATTGGAGTAATTACTTCAAACTTTGATAGTTATTTATATTTCCCCTGTTAGTATGCGCCCCCTTCAATAACTAACGACTGAAATAAACCATAGTGGGTTAGTTAAGGCTTTGTGGCCACATGGAAGCATTTTATTCAGTAAATTTTTTGAGGCTAAGTAATGAGCGAAGTAGAAGTGTTTCTCGACATGTTCTTAAATGAAAGTGGAATGATGGTGTTAGGGATGATTGGTTTTTATGCACTTTGCTTATCGTTAGTTTGTCTGTTTTGCGATAAAAACAAACTGCAAAATACCCATTAGTAACTTTCTGGTGTTAACTGTAACACTGAAGGTTATGGCCTCTACGCCTAGATAACAGACTAATTGGTTAGCTAAGATTAGTGTGGTTTAGCAGAGCCTGCTGATAGCAACTGTCTGCTTAAACCACTTGTGACATCTCTTTATAAAATCACCATATAAATATCTATTTCGACCCCAGTAAATACAGAAGATTTTAACGAATTAAAAGCCTGCTCTGTTTAAAAGGTAAACTTACTGCTTTACTCAGCTTCATCATTGAAGTGCGTTAAGCAGTAATATACTTGACTAAAACTTGCCTTAATTTACTGGCACATCCAATAAAATCACTTCACTGTCTTCTAAGACTTCAATAGTGATTGTTTTTTGAAGTGTCACTTCAGCCCCATCACCTTTTTGCATGACGACTTCTGTTTGATCATCAATAACTTTAAAGCTACCTGAAGATGCCAACACATACATTTGTTGCTCAATTTTTTGAGTAAATCGGGTTCCTTTTTTAAGTACTCCGCCATATACCCGGGCTAGCTGATTAATAAACAGCGCGCTACCTTCATCTTCAGGGAATCCAGATACTAATAATGGCAGTCCGTTTGTGTTGATCTCATTACTGAATTGTTTAGTGTCCCAACGAGGCTCCACGTTACGCTTATTAGGCTCAATCCAAATCTGATAGAAAGTTAGTGGATCTTTCGTCAAATTATATTCCGAGTGAGCAATCCCTGTTCCTGCACTCATGACTTGGACTTCTCCGGCAGGTGTCACCCCTTTATTGCCAGCACTGTCTTTATGCGTAATTGAGCCTGTTCGAACAAAGCTAACAATTTCCATATCTTGGTGTGGGTGAGTAGGGAATCCCGTTCCAGACTGAACCCAATCATCATTAACAACTCGCAGTACGCCAAAACCCATACGTTGTGGATTATAGTAGTTAGCAAAACTAAAGTGATGACTCGATTTTAGCCAACCGTGATCCGCTTTACCTAGCTCATTAAATGCATATAGTTTAATCATGGTGTTACCCTCGTTGAATTCTAATAAATGTTGTTAATCGTGCAATGCGTTAGTGAGTGCGCTTAGCAATGACATTATCTATAGATAATCGTCCGCCACCTTGCAGCATTAGCGCTGTGCTGATGACAACTAAAGACAAAGCAAATTCGTATCCGTTATTGACCATAAACAGTCCGTTTTCAAAATGGACAGTAAAGAGTGCTACAAGCATGGTTATTGCCAATACCAGTGCAGTTGGGCGAGTGAGCAATCCAAGAATAATGAACAGTCCGCCAACAAATTCAGCGCTACCGGCCAAGAAAGCCATAAGCACACCAGGTGCTAAACCGATTGATTCCATCCATTGCCCTGTGCCTTCTAAACCATATCCTCCAAACCATGCAAAAAGCTTTTGCGCACCATGCGCCATGAAAATTAATCCGACTGGGATTCTCAATACTAAAGCTGTCCAGTTTTGGCTTGATGTCGTCATTTTATTAAGTTGTGATGCAATCATATTTATTTCCTAAGTTCATTGTTTCTGAATGTTGAAGCTATTATATTTAAAGGTACTGACGATTAATAACGATCATAATTGAACAACCAGTTCAAAAGGATTGAACAATGAACTCACCTATCACTTTAGATGCATTAAAAGTACTGGATGCGATTGAACGTAAGAAAAGCTTTGCTGGGGCAGCAGATGAATTATTTCGGGTGCCCTCGGCCATCTCTTATACGGTCAATAAACTTGAAGAAGACTTAGATCTTGCTATTTTTGACCGCAGCAAAAGAAAGGCTGAGTTAACCGCTGTTGGAAAATTGATTGTTGAACAAGGTCGATTGATATTGGATGCAACTAACGAATTAACCTATATGGCTAAACAGTCAGCGAGTGGTTGGGAGTTAGAGATTCGGATCGCCCTCGATAGTATTTTATGTTTCAAGCCTATCTATGCGTTAATTGAACAGTTTCAAGTCGCACATCCGTGGATTGATATCAAAATTACTGAAGAAGTTTTTGGTGGCACTTGGGATGCTTTAAGTGCAGAGCGCAGCGATCTTATCATTGGTGTTGAAGGTAGTGAGCGCAACAACAGTTTTAAGACTATCCCTATCGGTCAACTTGAGTTTATCTTTGCAGTCGCTAAAGACCATCCTATTCGACGAGCACCGCAACCTCTAAGCAACGACTCTATTAAACAATATCCATCAATTGTTGTGGCAGATAGCTCAAGGCATCTCGCATTGCGTTCAGCGGGCTTACTTGATGGACAGCCACGTATAACCGTCGCCAATATTGTCCAAAAAATTGACTTGCAAATATTGGGACTGGGGATTGGATATTTACCGGTCCATCGTATTCAAGATGAATTGGCGAGTGGGAAATTGGTGGCGTTATCCGTCAACAAACCAGAAATTCGGGCTATCGACTTATGTGTCGCTTGGCGTAAAGATAATAAAGGCAAAGCGCTTGCTTGGTTTGTAGAGCAAATACAAGCCCTACAAAGCGATGTTTTTCTGGGAAAGCATAGCAATTAACAGTGACACCCATAATTAATTTTTGCACAAGGAACCCAGATAAATTAAGCGTGCTCTTGCTCATAGCCTGCTTATCACAATTTATACTTTACCTGCTTGGTTTGGCGGTCAAAGCAGCCGATAAACACAGGCAATATCAAGCTAACTCAATCAAGCACCGCAATGTACTTTCAAACCAGTTTATTGGCTTAAGAGCTTACAAAAATAGGAGTTTGAAATTGTTGAAATCGCATTGACAATTAGTGTAGTGGCATAGTTATTCTGGCCTGTGCTTTGTATGTTTTCAAGCAAACTGTGGCATGTATTAGATCTAATTATGCTTATAACAATAGATTGAAACTCGTTTTGGGGCAAAAACGTTTTACGATAACTTCATTTATATTGGCTCAGTTACAGCAGACCATTACTTCAATTTAATCCATTGCCTGCCGCAGGGTTGTTCAGGATGAACGGAATGTCGTGATCACATGGATGTGAAAAAGCGACCTTTGTGCAGATACATCCAAGACACGCCGTAAACACATCCCTGTGGGCTCTGCGAAAACATCCATGTTTTCGAAGGTCTTGAACGTATCTACACTGGGTTTATTGTCTCTTCGATTTGACTGCATTGGTGATAATTTAAAGAGCTCAAGCTAGTAGATCTTGCATTTAAAAGACTCCATTTGAATTGAGGACGTTGAAGAAAATAGCGTGAGCCTGACAGGACGTCAGGCTAGCTTTCGAGGGGAAGGGTCACTCCTTGGCATCCATGCCATCGTGACATTCATAATTCCATTTACTTCAGACACACCATCGTAAGCGTTAGTGATTTTTGTAGCTTGCCGAAGCGGACTCAAAATGAA
>NZ_MCUF01000032.1:0-107204 GCF_002873615.1 Shewanella sp. 10N.286.51.B7 | reverse complement strand
TTAAAGCTGGATCATTCTCCGTTGGAAATTTTTCTGTTTAAATTTCGTCGGAGCGGCAAGGGATATCGAAAAGGGAAATGCTGTTGTTTCCCTTTTAGTCTGCTCTTTACAAAAGAATGGGCGAAGCGCCACGACTTTGATTTTTTCAAATGATAACTTCAAAATTTGAAACAAGCTTTAGGGCAAAAACGAGTTACCAGCATCTGCTTTGAAAATAATGATGGGTGTCTTAATTGTTTTAATTGTCTTAGTAAAGCAACCCGCTTCGACGACTTTACTGAAATAGCGTATTGCACGTAGATGATCCAACAGGCTTCTCCATCAAATGAATATCTGAGTAATTAATTATCACCACCCATTATTGTCTTTAAAGCAATAGTGATTGGTGTTTTTCCATATATATAACCTGATTAAAACAAGTAATAATTGGTTTAACTTAAACATTGCAACCATAACCTTGTTGCAGCGTGATACAGACTGGACGTTAATTGCGCTTTGCAGGCAAAAGAAACCACCTTCACGTTTATGATGGAAACTTATTTATGATGACTTTGCACGGTTTTGCCGCTAGCAACTATTACAACCTAGTGAAACATTTACTGCTACACAAAGAACTACCGTTTGAAGAAAACCTAATTTACGGTGGTAGTGATGAGTTAATGGCAATTAGTCCTGCCGGCAAGGTTCCTGTGGTCACAACGGCTGAAGGCCTTCATATTTCAGAGTCGAGTGTGATTTGTGACTTTATTGAAGAGACGTACCCTGACAGCCCTCTCTACCCTGTCAATGCCACAGAGCGAGCGGTTGTGCGTCAAATTATGAAAATAGCAGAGCTTTATTTTGAACTGCCAAGCAGACGACTAATACCTTATGCATTGTCAGGCACCGCAGCGCCGGAAACGGTTAAAGCGGAAGTTCGCCAAGTATTAAACCGTGGAATAACAGCCTTAAGTCGCTTGTGCCAGTTTTCACCTTGGATAGCAGGTGAACAATTCACCATGGCTGACATCTATGTTTATTACGTAAACACCATCGTTAGCGCTTTTGGTTCTAGCCAACTTGATTGGGACATACTTGCAGAGGTTCCTGGTATGAAAGAGTGGAACGCCTCCATGAGTCAGTCCGCCATTGCCCAAAGCGTAGAGGCAGATCGCCTGGCAAACATGCCCGAGTTTCTCCAAAAGGTAAAAGCTCAGTTTCAAGCAGCAAATGCTGAATAGTGCTTAGCGATAAAAACAACCAATACTAAAATATTGACTTAAATTAATTACCAACAAATTACGGCCAATACAATCACGTTATTGGTTCAACGAATTTAGTTATTTGCAGGAGCAAAGCGGCATGAAAGATACCAACATTCAACTGACTTCAACAATCAGCCAAGATAATAAATTAACCCTGGCTTTAAAAGACATCGAGATGCCACAACCTTCTGCCGATGAAGTGGTTATTCGCATTGAAGCAGCACCATTGAACCCGTCAGATTTAGCCGTTTTGTTCAGTGCTGCTGATATGACAACTGCGGCAGAATCAGGCTCAAAGCAAAGCCCTGTTATTACAGCTGATGTTCCCGCTAAATTCATGCCTGCGGTTAAAACCCGAGTGGGTAAGGCAACTCCAGTTGGCAATGAAGGTGCTGGAACTGTCGTTGCAGCAGGTTCATCGCCTGCGGCACAAGCATTAATGGGTAAGACTGTTGCAGTCATTGGTGGTGGAACTTATCGTCAATTTATATGCGCTAATGTGCGAAGCTGTTTAGAGTTAAAACAAGGCACTACGGCTAAAGAAGGCGCATCTTCTTTTATTAACCCACTTACCGCATTAGCGATGGTTGAAACCATGCGCGCTGAAGGCCATAAGGCCATCATCCATGCGGCAGCTGCGTCTAACCTTGGTCAAATGTTAAACCGTATTTGTATTGCCGATGGCGTCGATTTAATTAACATCGTACGTAAAGCAGAACAAGAAACGCTGTTGCGTGATATGGGCGCAAAATATGTTGTTAACTCAAGTAGTGATACCTTTCTTGCAGACTTAACTGCGGCAATTATTGAAACGGGTGCAACGATTGCGTTTGACCCCATTGGTGGCGGTCAATTAACCAGTGATATTCTTAACTGTATGGAAGTTGCTGCGGCGCGTGATATGACAGAGCACAGCGTATATGGCTCAGACATTTTCAAACAAGTTTATATCTATGGCGCATTAGACCGTAGACCTATTACGCTAAATCGTAACTTCGGTTTTGCATGGGGTATCAATGGGTTCTTGTTATTCAATGCACTCGGTAAACTAGGAACTAAAACGGTGATTGCGATGCGCCAACGCGTTGCAGAAGAGATCAGCACCACTTTTGCTAGCCACTACACACATGAAGTGTCATTAGCAGAAGTATTAAAATTACAATCGATAGCGTCTTATTCTAAACAAGCGACTGGTGAGAAGTACTTAATTACACCTCAAGGATAATCAGGCATTAACTGATTGAATAAAAGCAGAGGACGATTATAGAACTCTGCTTTTTATTTGGTAAGCTCTCTTTTCTGAGCACGGCACCAATTTGAAAAAGTAGTTAAAATCCCTAGAATTGAAATGTGATGAGCTAATACTCTAGCTTGGAAAGGGGCCAAACGAGTTACCAGCATCTGCTTTGTACTTCATCAGTATTGGCTCTGTTACTGACAGTGATTACTTCAACCTAATCCATTGCTTGGCGTAATAAATGTATAGAATATACAAATGCCCCAACCAGATGGTCAATGATGTTCCCAACATCATAATGACATTTCCCAAATCCCTATGGGCCAGATATGAACAAGCGACCTTATCTGCAGATACAACTACGACACGCTGTTTTGTTCATATAAGTTAACAGTCTCTCAAAGTAAAAGTCTCTGAAAGTAAAAGCCAGTTAAAGTAAAAGTCCCTTAAAACTCGGCATCACAAATAACCTCCATATTCAACGACCCATTCGGCATCCATGAATCTCTCATCACGTATCAACTTGGAACATAGTTGCTTAATAGTCATTGATTTAACTCTTCACGAATAAATAATCCCTTTTTGCAATTTGCAAAACGCAATAACAAGCATCAAAACCGTGTTGCAAACAGCAATTAACCTCATTGCAAACAGCAAACCATCAAACCAAATCGAAAAGCAAAACCGATAAACCTCTGATTAATAACAATATAAAATCTGGCACACTAACTGCAATATCCAATTACAAGCACAAGAGCGTCATTTCAATCTAGGAGCACGTTATGAAATTTGAATTAAAAGTTGCCCAACATGCCAGCGTAGTGACCCTACCAATCAGAATGTTTATGGCGCACACACCGACTTATAGAGCGGCCCTTATCGATTACATCAATAGAGGTCATACCCGTTTAGTCATTGATATGCAGCACCTTGAATATATCGACTCAAGTGGATTATCTGTGCTGATTTCAGCTCGTAATCAAGCGCTGAACTATCAAGGAAACATTGTTCTCCTTTCACCATCACCCGCAGTGAGATCATTGATTGAATTAACCCGTTTACATCATATTTTTGAAATATTTGAAACTGAAACACTGGCGTTAGATTTTTTACGTCACAGCAGCATCGTTGAAGAGTCAGACTTTGATAAAAGAGTCATCGCCGATTTAGCTAGCTAAATAATGTCAAAGAAATTTGGTCTAAACCGTTCTAAACTCAACGTAAAGGGAATAACGCAATGAAAACGATTAATACATTAATTTCAGTCGCTATGATCGCAAGTTTAACCGCTTGCGTTACCCCTTCGCAGCCAGCACAACAAGACGTTTGTGATTTAGAAAAGCAGTTAACAAGTTGTCATTATTTTGGCCAGCAAACGCCTTATAACAGAAAAGTCAGTGCGGTTACCTCAAACCACACAACCTTTCCTACGGCGCCGATATTTGGCAATAAAGCCATGGTAGTCGATACAGAACAAGCATTGTCATTATCTGTCGGTGATAAAGTTTCAATTAACATTTTGAACGGCGAAGAGTTCAGTAAAGATGTTGAAGTCGATGCCGATGGTAATATTTATCTACCCTACTTACCTGCCATTGCAGCAAAAGGGTTAACCCTTAAACAGTTAAACCAATTAATAAATGACTTATTGATAGATGAAAACTTAATGCTGGCACATGCTGTGCGCATCAGTATTTTACCTATCAGCTGGGCACCGATTGAAATCACCACTTCAGGTGCGGTATTTGAGCCCGGCCAGCATATGATCAATAAAAAACTACCAATAGAGTTAAAAGATGACGGTAGCAACTATGCCGGTGATCAGGCGATAAAACGTAGTGTCGGCGCCGCAGTGAAATCTTCAGGTGGTGTTCGCCCTGATGCCGATATTTCAGCGATAAAAGTGATTCGTGATGGGCAGGTTTTCAATATGGATTTACGTGGTATGCTAACAGGTGAAAAAGTACCCAGTATGACATTAATGGCTGGGGATCATGTCCATGTTCCATCAACACATTCTTTTAATGATCAACTCGCTAGACCATCGCAATTGACAGCACCAGGGATTAGGGTATTTATGTCAAACTTAACGCAGCCTGCAAGCTCAAATAGCCAATCAGCGGTTGACCGTGAAGCAACTCGTTTCCCTTATGGTACCCGTTTATTGAATGGCGCCATTGCAGCAAACTGTGTCGGTGGTGCGCAATCAACCAATGCTAGCCGTTACGTCATATTAGTAACTAAAAACCCACTCTCTAACCAGATTGATATTGTTGAACGTTCTATTGATGGACTGATTCAAAGTGCATGGAATGATCAATCAAACCCAGTATTACTCCCTGGTGACGGACTTGCCTGTTACGACTCACGTGTGACCAATATGCGTGAAATTGCCAGAACAGTAACAGAGCTAGTGGTACCAACAACACTTATTGGATGGTTGTAAGGAGTGAGTAATGAGCCGGATTCATGATGAAAAAAAGACTCAGAACAGCACGGATAGCACACCTAGCAACCCGGCCATTGAGCAAGCTATTGCAGCAAGCGCAACTGATTCAGAACAATCAAAAGATAATGAGCATTACACTGCAGATGAAACCGTTGAGCAAACCAGTTTCTCTGAATTAGCCTATCTATACTGGATTAAGCGTGCAACGCTAGAAGGCAGTAAATTAACCCCAAAGCTGCGTAAGCGTCTATACCTTAAAACAGCGTTTGGATCTTTATTGATAATCTGGATATTTGCAGCCATTTTTATCTACCTTGCGCCAACAAACTATGTCAGTAAATGGGTTTTAATTCTGCCTGGGGCTGCAGCGGGTTCATCACTGAGTTTAGATAGCTTAGGCCAGGCAAGTACATCAAGCATTTCACCTTATATGAGCTCAGCGATTGACCCTCGTGAGAACTATAAAGCGATTTCGATGAGTACCTTGCTGATGGAAAGTGCAGCCCATTACCTTGACCTACCCACATCGGCAATCAATAAACCCAAACTTAAGTTACCAAGCCAAACAGGTTTGATGGAATATAGCGTAAAAGCAGCAACGCCAGAAGCTGCACAAGAGCGCGGCTGGGCAATGTATCGCTCATTACAAAATATCTTAACTGACTTACGCGCAGATGAAATCGGTTTACGTGAGGTTGGCATTAAAAGAGGCCTTAAAAGCTATTCAACTCGCGTAAAAGAAACCCAAAAGCAATTACTTGATTTTCAATCTGAACGCGGTTTAGTCACGCTAGATCAATTTAAAGAGTTGGCGATTACTATCGAGCGATTAAGGCACAGTAAAGTCACCATTTTAGCTGAACTTGAAGGCCTTAATGCCAGTTATATTTTGTATGAAAACCATTTAGGCATTACAGATGCCCAAGCTGCTATTTTATTAAAATTGAACAACGACAAACTATTCCAACAGTTAGTTGAAAAACATAATGCGGCAAACACCCAGTATATAGAAAATGCAGGTCGCTTAGGTACAAGGCACCCTGTGTTGGTGTCATTGCAAGCTGAGTTAGATAGTATTTTAAAAAGCATGAAACAACGGTTTAAAATCATTATCGGTTTTCAAGATGATGACTTACTTAACCTGTTAACCCTTAATGATGTCGATGGCCGCGCGGAAATGATGCAAGAATTCATCAGCATTGCATCAAACCGTAACGCGACACAGTCTGAAGTCGACTCATTAACCTCACAGATCAATACCTGGGAGCAACGTCTGCAGCACAGTAATGATGACGCAGCAAAACTTGCCGACTTACAACGAGAACATCAATTAGCCTCTGCAGTATTAACTTCTGCAATGGCCAAAATGGATGTGGGTAAATCGGATATTTATACCGCTTACCCAATGTTGCAATTATTATCAGCTCCCAGCTTGCCATCTTCTCCCGATAAGCTTGCCGTCATTCTTATTGCGTTCGGCGGATTGTGCGCCTCATTCATGTCACTAGTAGGATTATGCATTTTATGGATTCGCAAACCATTACTGCGGAAAATGTTGACGAAAAAATCATCTACAACTGCATAAGTTTTAGTTACTTATTTTGGTTGTTAGGTGCGTTATATGTCATTGCACCAGTGATTGCTTGGATTCTATTTTTACGCTTACTTTATAAAAAACTCGCTCGCCAGCCAGCGTCGCGCATTAGCATTAGCCATTATGTTTGGGTGTTGGGCATGTGGGTCATGTTAATCGCATTGGTAGTCGGCCATCTGCAATTTGGCCTTGGTACGGGCAAATTAATAAAATCCTCTATCGGTTGGGCGAAAGGCTGGGCGTTACTGGCAATATTTCCACTTATTGGTTGTATACCTATCAGACCTGAAATCATTTATCGCGCCAGTTGCCGCGTTTGTAAGCATACGGTAATTCTATTTCCCGTGTTTTTAATGGCCTGGATAGCTGGGCTACCCAGCACATTGTATGTTTCACCACTCAGTATTATTGGTGGCCCCGGCCCTGAGTTTTTCAGCGTGAGTTTATACGAAATCGACCCTGGTAGCGGCGTGCCCCGCTGGCGCTTATTCACCCCATGGGCGCCCGCTTTAGGCATGTTAGGTAATTTATATTTTATTTTTGCCTTACAAGAGAAAAACCAAAAATGGAAACGATGGGGTCTTGCTGGCAGCCTGCTCATGATTTTAATATCGCAATCACGTTTAGCTATTGCGTGCTATTTAGCCTTAATTGGTTTCTTCTCAACCTTACGTTTTGTTCGCTCTCCTTGGTTGTACCTATTACTCGCTCCTGTCATGTTATTTGTTGGGGTCATCGGTGAATCATTGATAACAAAAATAGAGCAAAGTATTACAGCGGTAAAAGCAGCGCGAGCAGGTTCCACTCGTGTCAGGCAATCATTAGCAGATATCGCTGTTGAGAGATGGATGAACGAAGCCATCTATTTCGGACATGGGATTGTCGAACGTGGGCCTCATATGGTGGAATACATGCCAATTGGCTCTCATCACACTTGGTATGGGTTATTGTTTGTCAAAGGTGTAGTAGGCGCTATTGCATTAGCTATTCCAATGTTAATCACCTTTATTGCTTTGCTAGTTAGGCTATTTACCAATCCATTGGCCAAAGTGGGTATGGCCATTTTAATGCTGCTAGGTTTATACACCTTTGGTGAGAACTTAGAAATTTTAGCTTATTTATTTTGGCCTGGTTTAATCGTACTGGGTATGGCTTTAAGGGCGGAAGAACCAGAAGATGTCTATAACAGAGCGCAAAACCTTGAAGAAGCTTAAAAGCTTCAACCAATATAAAGTGAACATCGTTTGATACTCATCATATATAAAAGTCGCTTAGTTTGATGGATCAAATATTCACTTTTCATCATGAATATTTGATTTGACAAACAGCTAAAAGCAATCAATATCGAACGCCTAACTAAGTGAAAATATTAGCTAGGCTCGATCATCTATACTGAGCAAATTATAGAATCGTTAATACCTGCTCTTTTGCTAAGCGTGATTTAGGTAACTTAGCATTGTAATCTTCTTCGCTGTGATGATAACCAATCGCCAGCGCCACCTCACATTCAAATCCACCGAGTTCTTCGGCAAATGTTTGATTAATCATTGCACTATCAACCCCTTCCATTGTGGTTGAGTCAATCCCTAAACGCGCCAATACATGTAACGTATTACCAAGCGCTAAATAGGTTTGCGATTTAGTCCAAGCAGCATTATTACCCTGCTCGTCAGTATTTAAGTCAACAAAAGCAAAACCACCAAATGCAGCCTCTCTATCTTCAGGCTTGGTACGATTATCTACAATCCCTTTATCAACAACTTGTGCATAATCATCACGGGTATAGTGCGGGTTATGGGCAAACAAAATCACATGGGAACAAGCCTTGATATGAGGCTGATTAAACTGGAATTTATTAGCAAAAGTATCATGCATTCTTTGCTTTGCGGCATCACTTTCAATCACAATAAATTTCCAAGGCTGTGAGTTAATTGACGATGCAGACAAACGCATCGCTTCATATATCACTGCTAAATCATCTGCTGAAACGCGCTTGTTTGAATCGTAACGCTTTGCTGTGTAACGGCTACTTAAATCATTAATAATTGGATGGGTCATAATTTGCTCCGTGTCTATCTTGTTGCTTCATAATTCGTTATTTATTTTAAGGCTTGGGTTTAAACGCTTTGAGTTTAAAGGCTTTGAGTTTAAAGGATTTGGGCTTTACCGCTCATAGCTTTAGAAATACCGGCTTGATAATTAACGCCATTTGATTGAACACCCCATGCTCGCGAACTGCTTATCAGGGCCTTTACCTGTATCTGCAATCATTCGCATCGCATTTAATAACTCAGGGATACGATGCTTGCTGTCAGCCATTTTTGCATCGTCTAATCGACCTCGATATTGCAACTCACCTGCACTATTAAATCCAAAGAAGTCAGGCGTACATACTGCATTGTATTGCTGGCCAACACGTTGATTTTCATCAACGAGATATGGAAATGTAAAACCATGTTCTTTGGCGAACTGTTTCATGTTTTCTGGAGAATCTGCAGGCACAGCTAAGTAATCGTTAGACATCACAGCTAATACGTTTATGCCTTGCGCCATTAAGTGCCTTGTATCTTCAGCAAGTATAGCCCCTATGCGCTTTACATAAGGGCAGTGATTACAAATAAACATGACTAATAAGCCCTTTTCGCCTAAATGCTCACTCATGGTAAAAGACTCACCGAATGCATCTTTTAATGTGAACTCAGGTGCTTTCCAGCCAAAGTCACAAATTGGGGTATCTAACAGCACTGTCTTCTCATTAAAATCACATTCATGTGGGATTGATATAAATATTAGATTGTTGATTAAATCCCTTAGCGTAATTTAAACAAACACATACAATCTGTAATATGCAATTAGCTTACGACACTTAAATAAGTGCAATCAGCTAAGTGCATTCGAGCTTAGTACTCTTTTGAGTTAAACAAACTAAAACTAACCTGTTATCGGTGTCGATTAAACAGGTTAATGTTTGAAATACTTTCTCATTTCATTTGATAATCGAGCAGGTTTCTACCACAATGCCATCTGAGAATGGATGTAATCGCACCATTCAATCGTGTCTCTTTCAGGGACTTCAATTTGACCTCTAACGCCAAGCTTAAACTCAATCACAGATTTCCATTCTTCAGATCCAATATCAGGTCCGTGCCCTTGCCCATCACCTGTTAGTAATTCTTGCTCAATTTGATTGAAAAATTGCTCATTACAGTGGTGTTCTTGTTTTATTGCAGTATCACTTTGCTCAACTTGTTTGCTAATACCCTCTTTTACTACTGAAGGTTCACTGCAAGCAGATAACAGTGCTGCGCTCACTATCACACCAATAACTAAAGTTTTCATATCACCTCAATGTCCATCTAACTTGCACTCAATTTAGCTTATCAAGCTCATATTGTTTCAACATTAATCCGCGCTATTGGGCTAAAAGCGCCCCATCTTATACCAGCTTATAACGACACCTTTTTCGCACTCAAACCATCATGTTTGCATGTTGCAATCTGCAACCGTGCTCTCTCAAATTGCTAAAACAGAAATTAACCAGCATCCACAAGCAACATAAAACCACTGTAAAACAATAACTTAAAAACTGGCACGATAACTGTAATACCCAAGTATCGACGCAGTTTGTATTAAGTTTCAATCAGCAAATTGCAATTCATTAATAAGGGTAGCGGTTATGCAAAACATCACCAAGCTTCAAGTTGAACAGAAGCAATCGCTGAAACAAAAGTTAGCACTTAATGAGATGCTAAGTCATGGCATTCGTTCATTAGGTAAAAACCTTTTGTGGTTAGCGAGCGCACAGTTCAGTGGTCGAGTGGTGAGATTAGGCGCAAGTGTTATTACCGCACGTTTACTTACTCCTGAGATATTCGGTCAAGTTGCCATAGTGCTAACTTTGTTCGAACTAATCTGTACTCCAACAAGACGTATTACCTCAGCTGCGTTAATTCGTATGAATGATGCTGACTTTAGCGATAACTTAGCCAGTGCCAATTCAATTAACTTTGCTTCTTGCATCACAGCCTTTGTATTAATGAGCTTAATCAGTTTGCCGTTAGCTTATTACTATCAAGACAGCCAGTTAATACTGCCTATTTTATTTGTCGCTAGCAGCTACTTATTGCTTCCATTTGGCATGCTGTACGCCACGGTAAATTTACGTAACAACAATATGCGTAAAGTCGCTAGCGCTAACCTTTGGCAAACCATTGGTGATGGTGTGTTAACTGCAGTATTAGCGTTAAGTGGTTTTGGTATATGGGCCATTATCATCCCTAAAGTGGTCATGGTATTTGTGTGGATTTACATCCATAAAACTGCAACGCCGTTACCTGTGTTTACCCAAGCAACATCAATAGCGCGTGTAAAAGCATTATTAAACTTCAGCGTACCAGTAAGTTTAAGTGACTTAATCAATACCTTAAGACAGAGCATCGATTATCTGGTCATTGGGTATTTTATGGGAGTTGAAGCACTAGGCGTTTACTTCTTTGCTTATAACGTGAGCTTAGGCGTCAGTTTAGGTTTAGTGCAAAGTTTCGGCACCGCTTTTTACTCACACCTTTGTAGTGATAACGATGATTTAAGTGTGCAATCTGCACAGCAAAAATACCGTAACAGCGTTATTGCTATCACAGCAATTGCAGCCCCAATCATCATCTTGCAAACCAGTTTAGCCCCACTGTATGTCCCCTTTGTATACGGTGAGCAATGGTTATCAACTGATGCACTAGCCGTTTTTATTTTCTTATGTTTGAGCGGCTTAGTTCGCCCAATGGCTGAGGCTGCAAGTCAGCTACTACTTGCCAACGGCCATAGTCGCTTAAATTTCAATTTGAATATCGCTATCACCGCTTTGCTAACACTGGTCATCAGTATTGCAAGCCAGTTTGACTTAACCACAGTCGCACTGAGCGTGATGGTGACTTATTTAATCATCATGCCTTGGCTTTGCTGGTACAGCAGCCGCATCTCATTTAGTCAATCAACTGTTAAACACAGTTAAGGAAAACACTATGACTCCAAGAATCTCAGTAGTAATGCCTGTTTATAACGTTGAAAAATTTGTTAAAGCAGCAATCGAGTCTGTACTAAGCCAGACATTTGATAACTTTGAATTATTGATTATTGATGATCGTGGTGATGACCGCAGCATTCAAATTTGTAAGCAGTTTATAGGCGATCCTCGTGTGCATATAATTCGTCATGCAAAGAACAAAGGATTAGCAGCTGCGCGAAATACTGGTATCCGTCATGCGTTAGGTGAGTTCATCGCTTTCATCGACTCTGACGACTTATGGCACTCTGAAAAGTTGGCTCGTCATGTACAGCATTTAGATAATGACAGCCAAATCGGTGTGAGCTTTTCTCGCTCAAGCTTTATCGATTACGACGGTAAATTTATCGATTTTTATCAAATGCCTAAACTGAATGATATCGATGCAGCACACTTACTTTGTCGTAACCCTGTGGGTAATGGCAGTGCGCCAGTCATTCGCCGTACAACGCTTAATGACATCCGTTATCAGTCAATGAGTACAGCTGAACGTTATAGCTGTTATTTCGATGAAACCTTCCGTCAATCAGAAGATATTGAATGTTGGTTACGTATTGCTGCTACGACATCGTGGAAAATCGAAGGTTTACCAGAGCCTTTAACCTATTACCGCTTAAACCATGGCGGCTTATCAGCTAATTTACTGAAGCAGTACGCATCATGGGAAAAGATGATTGAAAAAGCGCGAGACTTTGCCCCGACATTACTCGCTCGTCATGAAAAAGCCGCTAGAGCATACCAATTACGCTACCTTGCAAGACAAGCGATTCGTTTAGGTGATGGTAAAGCAGCGGTTGAATTAGTGAATAAAGCAATTGCAACATCACCGAGTATTTTACAGGCTGAAACAGGTCGTACAGTGACAACTTTAGTTGCTGCATATGCACAATGGATAATGCCAGCCTGGGGTTATATCGTAATCGAGGGAGTGGGACAAAAATGCATTAGCATCATACAAAAAATGCGTATATCCCGTGACGGTGTCACCAATGAGTTCATGCAAGATAATAAGTTTTAATCTACTTCATGATAAATAACTTATTAATAAAAACCTGTATTCACTATCCTAAAAATGACTTTGCAGTGTGGTTCGCATTCTGCAAAGTCAGTGTTTAACCTGAAAAACTCACTTTAAAAACCTTCAACAAAATAACATATAACCCTATAAAATCAGCAATTTAAAAACATTGGAACACTTCCTGCTATATCAAGGTATCTGATTAAAAGCATTATTGTGAGGCTGCCGATGAAAACAACACACTTAGATAAAAACCAAGATAACCCACCTATCGCTATTTTAATATTTGATTGGGTCATCGCGCTATACATGATGATTATCGTCAGTCCAATTTTAGTGTTCAAAACTTTAATGCTAGCTTGTTCAAAACAGCCAGTATTTGAAACCCTTTACATTCACTCTGATAACAAAGAAGTGCCTATCTATCGTTTTTCTCAAGGTCGATTTAAATCATTACCTTTGTTTTACAGTGTTTTAAAAGGCGATATTGGTTTACTAGGCAGTGCGTTTGAGTACGCTGTGTTTGAATCAACCCAAGACAACAGCCGTCCAGGAATGTTATCGGTTGAGCAAATGCAACGTCGAATGGGGATCCAACATATCGATTCAGGTTCACAAGCATCATCGGGTTTAATTCATTACATCATTAATATTCTTAAGTGTTTATTCAGCAAACTGGTCGTTGTCTCTACTCAGCTTAATTACCCCGCTCAATTTAATTTATTAGGGGTGAATATCGATAACAACACCATGAGCGAAAGTGTGGATTTACTTATTCGTTCTGCTCAATCAACAACCACAAAACAATTTGCCTTTGTAAATGCGGATTGCCTTAACCTTGCAGCAACTAATAAAGATTACCGCAATACCGTAAATCAGTGTGACCAAGTTTTTGCAGATGGTAGCGGAATACGTATCGCCTGTCAGTTACATCATATTGGCCTTAAAGATAACGTTAATGGCACTGATATGTTACCGCTGTTGTGTGAGCAAGCGGCTAAGCAAGGTATAAAAATATTCTTCTTAGGCGGTCAAAACGGCACAACTGATGAAGCGGCTGCCAACCTTCGCAAACAGTTCCCTAACCTTGAAGTGGTTGGTTGTCATCACGGTTATCTAAATAAAGAAAATGAACAACAAGTGATTGAGCAAATAAACCAATCCGGAGCTCAGATTTTGCTAGTTGGTATGGGCGCACCAAAACAGGACCAATGGATTAGTGATCATAAAGCTGAGCTGAATACTGGCGTAGCTATTGGTGTCGGTGGATTGTTTGATTTCTTTGCTAATAACGTATCAAGAGCACCCGTTGCCCTAAGACAAGTGGGTATGGAGTGGATTTGGCGTTTAGGCCAAGAGCCAACACGAATGTGGAAGCGATATGTTATCGGTAATCCATTATTTCTTGCTCGTGTATTAAAGCAAAAACGTTCAAGTAATATGCCTGTGCACTTTGCGAATACAAGCAGCGCGAATACAAGCAGCGCTAATTCAAACCACTCGGCTACAAGCAAACAGCCACAGCCGATGCTATCGAGCTTAGGCCAAACCAACACACAGAATAAACGTCGTTGGTATTTCTTTGGCATCAAATGTGGTCAATTTGCAAAACGCACATTTGATATTGTGGCCGCTAGCATTTTGCTAATCGTATTAGCACCGTTATTCATGTTCACTGCGTTAAGTATCCGTATTGAGTCGAAAGGCGCGATCTTTTTTTCACAGGTACGAAGTGGCCGCAATAACCAACCTTTTACCATGTGGAAGTTTCGCTCAATGTATATTGATGCTGAAGAAAGACTAGAAAAAATCAAACAAAACAATGAAATGCAAGGTGGCGTCTTATTTAAAATGAAAAAAGACCCACGTATTACCACCATAGGTAAGATCATCCGCAAAGCGTCTATTGATGAGTTGCCACAGCTTTGGAACGTGCTAATTGGCGATATGTCATTAGTTGGCCCAAGACCTGCACTACCTAATGAAGTAAGCCAATATCAACTAAGTGACCGTCGCAGATTGGGAGTTAAACCTGGTATTACCTGCATTTGGCAAGTAAGCGGACGTTCAGATATTCCTTTTGATAAGCAAGTAGAACTAGATATTGATTACATCTACAAGCAATCTCTAAGAGAAGATATCAGCTTGTTATTGAAAACCATTCCAGCAGTACTTTTGGCGCGTGGCGCCTACTAGGAGATGTTATGCAGGCTATCGTATTTGCAAACAGAAACGGAAATGAATTAACCCCTTTAGATCAACACTATTGCCCAGCTTTGTTGCCTGTCGCTAATAAAGCCTTAGTGGAATATACCCTAGAGGATTTAGCTTCTGCAGGAGTGACTAATGTAAAAATGGTTATCAGCCACGATGCTATAAAAATTGAATCGCAAATAGGTAATGGTGAACAATGGGGCTTAAACATTGATTACTTTTTAAGTAAGCCAGAAGAACACGTTAACAGTGTGCTATCTCGTATGAGTATTGATAAAACCGCACAAGCATTAGTTGTACGTGGTGATATGTTACGTAGTCCTTGTTTAGCGCGTTTCATTGAATTCTCACGCTTAATGCCATCAAAGTTTGTACATGCAAAAATGGCGCAGCGTAACCCTGCAATGATGATGCTACCTGCTGGCTGGAAGCATAACCAATTATTAAATTGGCCATTAGAAACGACCGAAGTTGATCATACAAACAGTGTGGCACAGGTACTTCATGGGGAGTGCTTTTATATTGATAGCCTAGCAGCGTATGTAGCCGCTTCAAATTATGTGATAAATAGTCAGGATTTTTGTGTTAAAGGCCGCACAATTAATACCAATCAGCCACAGAGTTGTTTAGTGGTTGAAGCTCAGTGTCAGCTACCTGATTTATCAGAAACCGATGTATTTGGCGCTATTGGTGAATACACCAAAGTATCCAGTAAGGCACAACTTTCTCAGGGCATTGTGGTAGGTGAATATTGTTTTATTGAAGATAGCCAAATCCAAAATAGCATTATCTTACCTAACACCTATGTCGGGCCTCAATTAAGTGTTGAAAACAAAATTATCTCACAAGATCTCATTATTGATCCGCAAACCAACAGTTGGAGCAAAGTTGAAGATCAAAGCTTAATAGCAAAGTCGACTCAAGAAGCCACTAACTACAACGGCATTTTTCAGCGTGCAGTATTAATGTTCCTATACCTTTTATTATCGCCTTTGTTAATCAGCCTTTTCTTAGGTTCATTAATTCTAAAACCCAAAAAACCTATCATATCTGAGACCGTAATTAATAACGAACAACAAGCCGTAAAGGCGCATAAATTCAATATTGATAGTCCTGGTTTTGCTTTATTACCGCAGATTTGGCTAGTGATTAAAGGCGACTTGAACCTGTTTGGCGCTTCAACTAAATACCAAAGTAAAGCTGAAGATTCAACGGCCTATGGCGTATACGGCCCAGTACAACTTAACTTTGATGAATCAACCCCGATTGAAGAAGTAAAAATGGTTGAGATGGAGTTTGAGCAATCTAAAAAGCCATTGTATCTAGTGAACATGTGGAAAAAGCAATTTGATAAGTCCAATCCCGCAATTGAAATGAAAAGCTAACATCTACTTATTGATTTAAATCGACTCACATTTTTAGTCTCGATAAAGGAATAATATTATGAAAACCATTATCACCTACGGCACATTTGATTTATTTCACTTTGGTCACGTTAGACTACTTGAGCGCTTAAGTAAGATGTGCGACCAATTGATTGTGGGCGTATCAACTGATGAGTTTAATGCACTTAAAGGCAAAGCAGCTTTTTTTAGTTACGAGCAACGCAGTGAAATTATTAATGCCTGTAAATATGTATCTCGAGTAATACCTGAAAATAATTGGCAACAAAAAGCTCAGGATATTGAGCACTATAATGTGGATATATTTGCTATTGGCGATGACTGGAAAGGACAATTTGATCACCTAGCTAGTCAGTGTGAAGTGCTCTACCTAACCAGAACAGAAGACATCTCAACCACTGAAATTAAAAACAATTTAAGCACCACTATGAGCTAAGAATCATTGAGACTAGAAATATAATTGTGATTATCAAATATTCATCTTGGCTCAGCAAAAATAAATGCTATCTTTGTATTTAAAGGATTTTTATAGTCACGGAGAGATTATATGAGCCAATTCATTATTAATTGTATTAGATATATCGTGACGCAATCTTTGTACTTTATTGGCGGTTTTTGTCCTCGCTCCCGCAAAGCTGTGATGGGATGCTATAAGAATAAATTTGCAGATAACAGTAAGTATTTATTCTTACATTGGCAGCAAGCATTAACCATAAGGGCTATTTGGATTAGTGGCGATAAAGTACTGGTAAACCAACTAGTTGAGCAAGGATATGAAGCGTATACAAGATGGAGCTTTAAAGGCATTTATCATGCTTTAACGGCTAAATATTATGTGTACAACAGTTACATTGGCGATATTAATCAATATTTCGCCAGGGGAGCAATAAAGATAAACCTTTGGCATGGCTCACCATTAAAAAGAATTGAATTTGATATCAATAATGGCCCACTTTTCAAGGTTTATCATCCACAAACACTACACGATAAATTCATTTCAGCAGCGCAGTACCATCAACAAAAAGTTCGGCCTGATCATATGATTGCACCGAGTGATTTGGTTGCACGCTTATTTGCTGGTGCCTTTAAAATTAGCGAGCAACAAATGATATTAACAGGCAACCCTCGCACTGATTACTATCAAGCTTACAATCAAAGTAACAATCAAGGTAAGAATCAAATTCAAAAGAGTCAGCAAAATACACCGTTACCCGATCAGCAATCATTAATCGACGAATTGAAACTCATCAATAACGTCAAACAAGTGATACTCTACGCGCCCTCATGGCGAGATAGTTCAGCATTAACAACAGACTCATCAAACAAAGCAGTAAGCGCCAATCCTTACGTTAACGCTATCGACTTTACTGCATTGTCAGCCTCTTTAATCGACAACAATCAATTACTGCTATTCAGGCTACACCCGAATGAAGCTCATCTGGCTAACGATATTCAACATTTTCCCAATATTATCAATATTTCAGACTGGCAAGACACCTACGAAATCATCAATGATGTTGATTTGTTAATCACTGACTACTCTTCTTTATATATTGATATGTTGCAAACCAAAGCGGATATTGTCTTTTTCCAGTTTGATCAACAAGCCTATCAATCAGATAGCCGACAATGTTACCCGTACGCAGATGATTTACCCATGGCAGGAGAAGTGTTCACAGAGTTTGCGCAGCTGAACCTTTACTTGAGTAATTTAAGCCAAAACACCAATATTAGTTCATTAACAAACAAAAAAAATAGAGCTGAGTTAGCTCAGCTCTATTGGCAATATCAACACAATGATTGCTTCAAACAATTGGATAAACTCGTCAGCGCATAACCTCACAGCGTTACGGCAATGATAAAATACATCTAACTATTAATTAGCTCAAAAGTTAGACAACCAACATAGACAAGGGCAGCGGAGAGACTGTCTTGCTTTTACAGAAATAACTAATTTTTAGGTTTTGGTGAAAGTGACAGAAACTCTACTGGGCAGTGTTCATGTGAACTAAGCCAGTTATCCCCAATAGTGCTACTACAAACATTTGGACAGAAATGAGCTTGTAACGCCCAAATAATAGGCAAATATCAGTTGGTTAAAATAAGCGACGAAGGAGCAAAAACCAACTGTTATTTGTCCTGATTAATTTGCTTGTTATGTGTTTATAGCACTGATGTAATTAGCGATTTTATCTACTAGTGCCTCAGCATCAGTATTTTTAGCATTAACAATATAACCTGACCAAATATCCCACTCTAAGCCAACAATTGATTGGTTTAAGATAAAATCTTGGAATGTTTCGTCAAGACCCTGAGTCAACTCTGAATGGGAAATTAAGTTGAATTCTTTAACAACAGATTGAGTGATTTTATGGTAATCATTTGAGGCTATCTGATCAAAATCATATGTTAGCCTATTGCTGCAATCCCGATGCATATTCACCCAACCTCCCTAAACACATAACAGCTTGTTAGCGAGAATTCCGATAAACACCCCTAGGCTACTTACCAACACTCAATCACTTTTCAGCTTAATTTACTAATAATTTTAATAACTTAACAGCCATCAAAATTTAAATCAATCGACTAAATAGTGGATAAAACCGAGAATAGAGATAACCGAGAATTACCTTGGGTCGTTATGTAAATTTTTCAAGAATAAAATGTATATTTTTCAACAATATAAATTTTTTCGGTTGGTAAATCCGAGAACTTTTGGCTTTTACATAACGAGAAGCAAATGCTGTCAATTGCTGCATTTTAATTATAACTGTGTATACATACAGCTATAATTAAAAGGCTAACAAACTTTGGGACAAAAACGTTTTAAGGTTACCAATTCTATACTTCATTTATATTGGCTCAGTTACAGCAGACCATTACTTCTATCTAATCCATTGCCTGCCGCAGGGATGTTCAGGATGAACGGAATGTCGCGATCACATGGAAGTAAAAAAAGGCTTACTCTGATTGCACATATCAAGGTCGTGGCGCTTCGCCCACACCAGAGCAAGAGGGGAAACAGCAGCAATCCCCCTCTTACATCACCCTTGCCGCTCTCACGAAATAATCTGAAAAACGATTATTCCAATGGAGATATATTCAGCTTTATACTTTATTTTAGCCTGCTTTAGCAAACTTCAAAAATCACTAACGCTTCCAATGGGGCGTCTCTTCCCCTCGAAAGCTAGCTGGCCATCCATGGCCAGACTCACGTAATTTTCTCGATTGCATCAATTCAAGTGAAACATTCAAGCCTTTAAAGGATTTTTTAATCTAGCAATGACAAATGAACCTGCGGGCTCAATGGCCTCCGTTGGAAGTGTCCGAATGCGTTGAGCTAATTTTCGTGATGGAGGCAGGACGCCGACATAGCCTCAGTTGAGCCATGGATGGCGAGTCTGAGGCGGTAGCAAATTCGCTCTATAGCATGAGGAAAAACACTTCGTCGGAGCGGCAAGGGATATCGAAAAGGGAAATGCTGTTGTTTCCCTTTCGTCGGGTGTGGGCGAAGCGCCACGACTTTGATTTAGGTTTAGATTTAGATTTAGATTTAGATTTAGATTTAGATTTAGATTTAGATTTAAGTTTAGATTCTATCCAAATATATAAATCATTAGCTAACGAAAGCTGCTAAAAAATCTTTGGGACATAAACGACTTGCCCCTACCCCGTTTCGACCAGCAAAAATGCCAGAAACTATCAATAATCGCCATCCTGAATAAACAACCGCAGTGAAATACGCCGCTGTTAACTAACGCAATAATGACAATAAATCGTCCGCATTTCCTTGCCATTGACTCTTGGCACTACCCGCTAAAATACTGTCAGCTAAGCTTTGTTTATGCTGCTGCATTTCTTGAATTTTCTCTTCAACTGTTCCTTGGGCAATCAACTTATAAACAAACACCGGATTTAGCTGCCCTATGCGGTGCGCTCTATCAGTTGCTTGCTTTTCAGCTGCTGGGTTCCACCAAGGATCAAAGTGGATCACAGTATCTGCAGCGGTTAAGTTAAGCCCTGTTCCGCCAGCTTTTAAACTGATCAAAAATACGGGTACTTCACCTTCTTGGAATGCATCAATTTCAACCTGACGATTACGGGTTTGCCCAGTGAGCTTACTGTAACTAATCCCCATATTGATAAATTCTTGCTCGATAAGCGCAAGCATCCCAGTAAACTGACTGAATATGAGTATCTTACGCCCCTCTTCCACCATTTCAGGCACGTTTTCAGTTAGCCAAGTTAGTTTGGCATTATTCTCAACATGTTGAGCTTGTTCAAGCTTCACTAAGCGTGGATCACAACATGCTTGGCGTAGCTTAAGTAATGCATCTAAAAATTCAATATGACTACTTGAAACACCTTGTTTAGCAAACAGTTCACGCAGCTTTTTCTCCATCACTAAACGGATACTTTCATATAAATTACGTTGGTCTTTTTCAAGCTCAAGCGTTTGCACGATAATGGTTTTTTCAGGCAGTTCCGACATCACTTCAATCTTAGTACGGCGTAATAAGAAAGGCGCAATACGGTTAAGCAAAATCGCCGATTTTTCAGTGTCAGCTTGCTTTTCAATCGGTCCTCTAAACTCTTTGTTAAAGTAGGCGTGCTGACCTAAAAGCCCGGGTAAACAAAAGTCCATTAACGACTTTAATTCACCTAAATGGTTTTCAAGCGGCGTACCCGAAAGGCATAATCTGAATTGGCCTTTAAAGGTTTTCAGCGCTTGAGTCACTTTTGCTTGGGCATTTTTGATTTGCTGCGCTTCATCTAAAATGATGTGCTCAAAGCTGTATTCACTGTAAACCATTTCATCGCGCAAAATTAATGGATATGTGGTCACAATGACATCAAAATCTTCAATTTTATCTAACAGTGCTTGGCGTTTGTTGCCATGTACCACCAGCACTTTTAAATCTGGGGTAAATTTCTGTGCTTCTTTATACCAATTACCGACAAGGCTGGTAGGACAAACAATCAGGCTGGGTCTGGTTTTCCCTGAGGTCGTTCTTGCTGGAGTATTTAAGCTGATACTCGCTGCAGATGCTTTCATCTGTTTTGCTTTTAACAAAAATGCTAGTGTTTGAAGCGTTTTACCTAAGCCCATATCATCGGCAAGGATCCCGCCTAATTGGTACTCTTTCAAGAAGCAAAGCCAATCATAGCCTTGTTTTTGATAATCACGTAACGTGGCATTTAAGCCTGTTGGTAACTCAACAGCTTGAATACCTTTAAACTCTGACAATTTAGTTGCAAGGTGCCTGACGCGCTCACCGTTTAATAAACGGATATCACTTTCAGATAACTCATTGAGTAAGTCAGCTCGGTTACGTGGTACTTCCAGTAAATCACCGCCGCCTCGTTGAAACAGTTCTTGGATTACCGAAATCAAAGGTTTAATGGTTTTGGCTTTTATCTTCACAAATCGGCCATTTGGCCCTGGTAGGATAAGCTCTTGCTCATCATCAGGCTCGCCATTTTGCTGTAGCCAACGAGCAACTAAACTCAATAAAGGCACGCTTTGGCCTTCGATATCCGCATTCAGTGATAATGAGAACCAACCACTGTCTTCATCGTCATCTAAATCGACTTCGATGTCTGCATCAATAATGTTGAGATCAAACTCAGGAGCAAACTCCACCTCATAACCTAAGTCTTCTAAGGTCATGATCCCAAACGTGGTTAATTGCGCCCATTCGTTCACCATTTCAGGCATCAAACCTAGACTATAAAAACAGGCTGAATGATTGGTATAAGTTAATAAACTATTATCAATGGCTTGTAACTGCAGGCTTTGTAAACATGCTATTGCTTGTGCTTCACCTTCTAGTTCTCGATGAATTTGATATTGCACCTTACCTTGTTTAATTAAGCTGATTTTCTCACGACTCACTTTACCTGCAATCGCAATATCACCATAAGCAAACTCAAGTTGTAATACTGGTTGAAGCACCGCGCTGTCATTGAGCTGCACCATGGTAAAGGTTAATTTTACCTTTAATGGATCTTCAATCTCATGAAACTCTATCTCACTGGGAACAGGCACACTTTTAGGCGAGAAATGACGTAGCATTTTGTCGCTGATCGAGTCGACCTTATCCAGCGGCACTGGCGGCATTTGTTGTAATAGCTTGAGCTTTTCAACAGTTAAATCCGTTGCAACTGCACCAATTTTTAAATAGTCCAAATCAACGAACATCGGCGGACAAGTGGCAATAAATTCCCAGTTGTCTAATTCAGGCATGCTCATACTAATTTGCGTATGACGTGCATCAGTTTCTTGCCAAACAAAACCGGGAGCTACGGGATGTGTTATTGCTAATGGTGTGCGGCTCTCTTCCCAAAAACATGTGCCTAATTCCAGCATTTTGTTCAATGCTAATGCACAAATTTCACCTTCTAGATAAATCTTTGAGGCACTTTTTGAAGAAGATAATAACAAGCTGATTATCTGGCTATCTTCAGGGTTAATCCACCAAGGAAGATGATACTTAACATCGTTTAAGGCGACTTTACTGCCTTTGTTGTATTGGCCTTTCTTATTCAATTTGCTGCGCTTGAAGTCAACAAAAATGCCATGATGATCGCTAGATAAAGAGAAGATGATACGATCTTTCTCTTCATCCTCTTCTTCGACTGGATTAATAAGATCTTGTTTTTCTAACTGCATTAACCACTGACTTAAGCGTTGCTCTTCAACGGGCTTTTTGTCAATTAGGGCCAAGAGTGCTGCTGCAACATGCTTACAGTTGCTTGCAACAGGACAAGAGCAGTGAGATTTCATCACAATTTTATGGTTCACGTTAACCAAGGTTATATCTTGTCGATAAGGCTCAATCGCAGAGCCCACCACGTAAGATTCAATATTATGATTCTCTTGGCTTGCATGTACTTCAAGTACACGCCCTTCAATTAGATAGTTCTGTGCTTTTTGAAGTTGAGCAGAAGAAAATAACTTAGCAATAAGGTCTAAGCTAATTTTAATTGGAAGATTAAATAATTTGGCCGACATGCACTATTCCATAAAAGCTGTAGCAAGAAAAATTGGCTACACAACAACGAACGTAACCATCCATTGTATGGAAGAAGATGGCAAAATTCTACTGTATTCGGCCATCTTCAAAAAAAACCATCACCCTTGCAATAAATACTCTTCAGCAGTTTCTATTGCACGGGGTTTTCCCACTAACATAATGATGTCTTTACGTTGAAATACCCAATCCTCAGGCGGAGGACTGATTTCTTCTCCTTTTCGCCTTACAGCGCGTATTTCAGCCCCTAACTCTGACCATGGAATAGCCGTCAACGTCTTACCTACCGCGTTAGAACCTGTATCTAAAGACACCGCATGCAATAACTCAAGGGTGAAGTCGGTTTCTGCCCCAGTAAAAAAGCCGTGCAGATATTGATAATGATTGCGTCGTTCTGATTCAAGACGCTTAATAATTCGCGGCAAAGGTACACCACATTTATAAAGTACCTGTGACACAAGCATCAAACTGCCTTCTAGTTTTTCGGGGATAACTTGTGTTGCGCCCATTTCCTTTAAGCTATCAAGCTCCGCATCATCTGTGGTGCGGACAAGAATTTTAGTCTCTGGGGCAAGCTTTCTCGACAATGCTAAACAATCTTCAACTTGCCTTGATTCGCCAAAGGTAATCACCACCATACTGGCGCGGCGAATACCAATTTGTTTTAGCAGCCCCATTTTACAAGCATCACCGAAGAATACGGGCTCACCAGCAAGTTTGGCTTCTGACACACGTTTAGGATCTAAATCTAACACCACAAAAGGCACAGCCTCTGTTTTTAAAAAGCGGGCAATGGTTTGGCCCACACGGCCATAACCTAAGATCAATACCAAATCGCCGTCTTCTGGTGGTGGTAATTGAAACTCATCTTCTATTGTCGATTTTTTTGATGTCTTACCTTCAACCTTTTGCGCAATGATAAGACTATTTCTAACAAGCCATGGTGCTATCGACATTGAAAGCACCGCAACCATGACAAATATCGTGCTCATCTGAGTTTCAAGCAGTTCATAATTAACCGCTAGCGCCAGCACGACAAAACTAAATTCGCCTACTTGTGCAAGGCTGATAGCCGTACTTAACGCTACTTTAAATTGCTCACCACCCAGTTTAAGGATCCCAAACACCACTATGGTTTTAGTTAATAACACCGCGATTAGGATCAATAATATTTGCCACCAAAATTCAGCGACAATTGAGAAATCAAGCAGCATACCAATGGAAATAAAGAACAGACCCATTAACAAGTCACGAAACGGTCTTATATCGGCTTCGAGTTGACGGCGATATTGGCTTTCACCTAATAGCATGCCAGCAATAAATGCCCCAAGCGCCATTGATAACCCAAGCCACTGAGTAAACGCGCCCGTCACTAATACAACAACCAAGGTTGAAAGAACAAACAACTCGTTTGAGCGAGAGCGTGCAACTTCATCAAATATGCGCGGTAGGATCCACTTACCAAAAGACATTAAACCAATAAACGCTAAGATCCCTGTCAGCATTCCCCATGCAATTTCAAGAAAGCCTATCGGCTCGCCGTTTGTTGATAATAGCGGTAATACAATCAATAAAGGCACGACGGCAATGTCTTGAAACAACAGCACACTGACCGATAGCTCGCCATGCCGTCTTCGCATCCAGCCTTGCTCATTGACTAGCTTAAGGACAATTGCAGTTGAAGAGAGTGCCACTGCAGAACCAATCACCACAGCTGAAATCATGTTTTGCCCAAATAGCAAAGCCACTAACCCTGCAATGAGTGCAGTAAAAGTCACTTGCGCACTACCTAAACCGAATACTGTGCGCCGCATTGACCAAAGTTTAGGTACCGAAAACTCAAGCCCTAAACTGAACATCAGTAATACCACTCCAAGCTCAGCCACAGAGTGCATTTGTTGTTGAGTAAACCAATGAAAACCACTAGGGCCGCTCACAACACCTGTCAGTAAATAAGCAAGAATAGGCGGCAACCCAAATCGTCGAAGTATTGAAATTGCCACAATAGCAATCACCAACATTGAGAGAATATGGATAAAAATGCTGTGCTCCATAAATACGTGTTCTCCGAGTCAAAAAACCAACGATTAAAGAAACAGTCTATTAACAAAGTAATTCATTAACAATAACTATATGAAAATAAGGTATAAAAAATAGTAGGCGCACTTTTTGCATTAGTTATACAAGTTAATAACAAACGATTCACCACTTTTTGCAGGAAGCAATCATTGAATGAGGTACTAACAATGGATTACGCAATTGCTTCACAGCCATATCCAGAACAAAACTGGGGTAAATCAGCGTCTTATACAAAATATAACAGCGCTAACTCAGAACGTAATTTGATGAATATCCTGCAGCAAATGCATTCGAGTTTAGACCCTAGAACAGTGTTTGCCAGCTACGGCAAAACGCTCGGCCAACTATTGCCGATCCAAGGGTTGCAACTTAATCAACAGCTCAAACTTAACTGGGGACGCTGTCATGGTTTAAACCAACAACGTGTTATCAGTGGGTTTGGTGAGCCATACAGCATTAAATATTATCTAACAGCGCCGTTAACACCGAGCCAAACACTGCAATTAAACGAACTTGAATCTTTGTTTTCTCAGCCATTTTTTAATGCGATTAAATTTGATCAAATGTCTAATAAAGCCATGTTTGATGCGTTGACCGGTTTAGGCAATCGTTACTATTATCGCCAAACCATTAAAAATGCATTGGCGAGAGCTAATCGTAACCAAGGTGATATTGCTTTGTTAGTTTTAGACTTAGACAATTTTAAAAGTCTAAATGATAAACACGGTCACAAGTTAGGTGACACGGTATTGTCTGAATTTGCGGAATTAATCAATGAAGCCATTCGCAATACCGACCAAGCGTTCCGCATTGGAGGTGATGAATTTATTATTATAGCCCAAGGAAATGAACTCGAAATGACACCTTTGTGTCAACGCATTATTGCAGCAATGGCTGAACACCCATTAATGCACGCTTTTAATGTTCAGTGCAGCATTGGTGTGACGGATTCGACCGTTTCAAATGTGCAAGATAAGTTATATGAAGCCGCTGATAAAGCACTATATAGTGCGAAAGCTGCTGGAAGAAATTGCTTTAAAATGAGCAACAAAAACCTTTAACTGGATATGCGAATTAGTATATCCAGTAGTTAAGAGGCTTTATTAAACTAAGTGCATTGGTTTTATCGTTGAGGTATTAAGACGTAAAAACAAATCCCAATGTTTGCTGCTTGGCTAAATAACGCTTATCGACCCAAAGTCCCACTGCTGCAACAAGGTTATCATTATAGAAAACCAGTGGAATTTGACTTCTGATCCAAGGCGGCACGGCAAGTTCTTGCCATATTTTTTTAAGCTCACGTCCTTTATCTCTAAAGTGAGGCTGACAACGTGTACTGCCTTTAGCCCCAAATACCACACTCACTTGTTCTGCATTAGGCAGCCTTAACCGCACTCCATCTGTTACAACATTCACCTTCAAACGATTAATGCCAGCTTCAGTGCTTATTAGCTCAGAGCTCGGTAACTCAGAGCTCTGTAACTCAAAAAGATCACCCGAAATAAGCTCTGACTGAGGCTTAGTAACAAAATTGACCAGTTTATCTGTAATCAGCTTCTGATCTTTCGCCAATTCAGCCAGCTTAATTGCAGGAACAATATAAGCTTTACCTGCAAAACGCTTTATTGAATAGTCGCCACAATGCACATCGACTTTGGCATCATCAGCGGCATATAGCACTTGTTCTAGTACTTGCTCCAGCTGAGACTGGGATGGCAAATTAAACCCTTGAGATTGAATGTAGCCCCGAAGTAATAAGCTTTGCCATTGAGTCGATTGCTCTCGCAACTCTAGTAATTTAAAAGCGGAATAGTGACCAGCGCCTGAATCATCAATAAATGCCGGTAAGCGATTATTCACTTCTTGCTCGATAACTTGTTGCTGTTGAGCACACAAGTTAGCACTTCTTGAAGCGGTGACTGCAATGCTTGGCCAACGTTGTTTCAAACGTGGAATAATATCTTGGCGTAAGAAGTTTCGATCAAATTGCTCGTCTTGATTACTTTCATCTTCAATGTGTTTAAGCTCCACAGATGCAGCAAATGATTCAATTTGCCCTTTTGAGACATCCAGCAATGGCCTAACAATCCAGCTGTGTTGATTAAAAGGCTGCATGACCCCCATAGCTGCTAAGCCTTTTGGCCCTTGCCCACGTTTTAACGCTAATAACAGTGTTTCAAGTTGGTCGTCTTGATGATGAGCTGTAAGTAATATATCGGAAGGATTAAGATACTTTTTAAACACGTTGTAACGTGCTTCTCTCGCTATTGCCTCTAAACTTTTACGCGGCGCTTTAGTTAAATTAACCCGTTCAATTTGAATAGGTAATTGATACTTGGTAGCTTGAGAAATACAGTGATTAACCCAAGTATCTGCATTAGCACTTAAGCCATGATGTACATGAACTAATAGACAAGGAATATGAGGGTTTTTCTGCGCAAACAAACTTAACCCATACGCTAAGCATTCCGAATCAACACCGCCACTGTAAGCTAATACTAACTTCGCTGATTGATTGTTCAAGGCTTGGGCAGTCACAGGCTCAGTTGCTATAGCCTGTGTTTGCATTAAAGGTAAGGTATAACGCTCAAGAGCCTGACAAATATCATTCACTGTCATCTTAGTTAATTCCATAAGTAGCAGGCTCAAAGACATGGTTCATTAAGCAATAATCATCATTGAACATATTAATCAGTTAAAAAACAATTTTCACATTTTTAGAGCCAACTAAGCTTTCAATGGCTAACATCAGTTCATCAGTTGGATTCACCCGCCATTCATCACCTAGGGTTAACTGCCCCGCCGCTTCTTGCTGCTGATAATGAATAATCACCGGTACACTGCCATTTTTCCATGGTGATAATGCCTGCTCGAACTGCTCTAGCCAAGCTTGATTGATATCATCAGCGGTAATATTAATTTCTACCGCATTAGCAAAGTGACTGCGAGCCTCGCCTATTTCGATGATATTTCGGGCGGTCATACGATTACCGCCAGCAAAATCATCAAAGCTAACTTCACCCTCACAAATCAGAATCTTATCTTTTTCTAAAAGGTGGTTAAATTTTTCAAATGCTTCAGTAAATAGCATAACCTCTAAACGCGCACTTTTATCATCTAAGGTGACTAAGCCCATTTTTGAGCCACGTTTAGTAATCATCACTCGGGTAGCAATCACTAACCCTGCCGCTTTCATGGTTTTGCCGCGATCAGTTGGGTGAACATCTTTTAAACGACCTGAAGTGTATTGCTTTAACTCTTTTAAATACTGGTTGATTGGATGACCAGTTAGATATAATCCTAACGTATCTCGCTCACCTTCTAACCATATCTTGTCAGGCCAAGTTGCACATTGCACAAAGTTTTGTTTGTTGTCTTCAGGCTCTGAATTTAATAAGCCAAACATATCGTTTTGGCCAATGGCTTCAGCTTTAGCATGTTGTGCTGCGGCTAAAATCGCTTCTGGCAAGGTGGCCATCATCGAGGCACGATGTGGGCCTAAGTTATCTAATGCGCCGGCGCAAATAAGCTTTTCAATCACACGCTTATTAAGCTTTTTAAGATCAATACGTGCACAGAAGTCAAATAAATCGGTAAAAGGTCCATCTTTACGCGCGTTGAGAATGGACTCTACAGGACCATCACCCACACCTTTAATCGCACCAATACCATAAACAATATTAAGGTCATCATCGACGGTAAACTTAAACAGGCCTTTATTCACATCAGGTGGAATAAGCGGTAGCCCCATTCGTTCACATTCATCGACTAAGATAACAATTTTATCTGTGTTATCCATATCTGCAGACATTACCGCAGCCATAAATTCAGCAGGGTAATGGGTTTTGAGCCATAGGGTTTGATATGACACTAAAGCATAGGCTGCTGAGTGAGATTTGTTAAAACCGTAACCTGCGAATTTTTCAACCAAATCGAAAATTTTCATCGATAAGGGGCCGTCTACACCGTTGTTGATCGCCCCTTCTTCGAAGGTGCCACGCTGTTTAGCCATTTCTTCTGGTTTTTTCTTACCCATTGCACGACGAAGCATATCTGCTCCACCAAGGGTGTAACCAGCAAGTACCTGTGCAATTTGCATTACTTGTTCTTGATACAAAATAATGCCGTAGGTCGGTTCTAACAGCTCTTTTAATGACTCATGCTGATATTCAGCATCAGGGTATGACACCTCTTCACGGCCATGCTTACGTTCAATAAAGTTATCTACCATACCCGATTGCAGTGGGCCTGGACGGAAAAGTGCAACCAGTGCAATCATGTCTTCAAAACAATCGGGCTGAAGACGCTTAATCAAATCTTTCATTCCGCGTGATTCTAATTGGAATACCGCGGTAGTTTCGTAACGTTGCAATAATCTGAATGATTTAGGATCGGTTAAGCTAATAGATTCAATTCTTACCGGATCTTCACCCACTTTTTCTAGGCGTGGATTAATCATTTGCAGTGCCCAGTCAATAATCGTTAGGGTTCTTAATCCCAAGAAATCGAATTTTACTAAGCCTGCAGTTTCAACATCATTCTTATCGAACTGGGTTACTGGGTTTAAACCTTCAGCATCGCAATATAGTGGTGAAAAGTCTGTGATGACGGTTGGCGAGATAACAACACCACCGGCATGTTTACCCGCATTACGTGTCACGCCCTCTAAGCGGCGACACATATCAATGAGTTCGCGTACATCTTCATCTGCGCTATAAGCTTCAGGAAGCGATGGCTCTACCTCAAACGCTTTTGTCAGTGTCATCCCTGGTTCAGCTGGGATCATTTTCGTGAGGCGCTCAACAAAACCATATGGATGACCGAGCGCACGACCAACATCTCGTACAACCGCTTTTGCAGCCATGGTGCCGAAGGTAATAATCTGCGATACAGCGTCACGACCATATAGTTCGGCTACGTGATCAATGACTTCATCACGACGGTCCATACAGAAATCGACGTCAAAATCTGGCATTGAGACACGTTCAGGGTTTAAGAAACGCTCGAACAGTAAATCATATTCTAGTGGATCTAGGTCGGTAATTTTAAGCGCATAAGCCACCAGTGAACCCGCACCAGAACCACGGCCAGGTCCAACGGGGATATCATTATCTTTACCCCATTGAATGAACTCCATTACGATCAAGAAGTAACCAGGGAATCCCATCTGGTTAATTACTTTCAATTCAATATCAAGGCGTTCATCGTACTCTGGACGTTTTTCTATTCGCTCTTGTTCATCTGGAAACAAAAACTCGAGTCGTTCCTCTAATCCCTTCTCTGAAATATCAACGAGGAAATCCTCAATAGATAAGTCACCTGTTGGAAAGTTAGGTAAGAAATACTCATTTAGACGAATCGTCACGTTACAACGTTTAGCTATTTCCACAGTATTGGCAATTGCCGACGGGATATCAGCAAATAGTTCGCACATTTCTTCTTCTGTGCGCAAATATTGTTGTTCACTGTATTTTTTAGGGCGGCGAGGATCGGCTAAGGTGAAGCCGTCATGAATGGCGACCCTAATTTCATGGGACTCAAAATCATCGGCCTTCAAAAACACAACTTGATTGGTTGCGACGACTGGCAAATCATTTTCTGAGGCGAGTTTAACCGCCATATGTAAATAGCGTTCTTCGTCGGGACGCCCTGTTCGAATGAGCTCTAGAAAATATCGATTTTCGAAATGGGTTTTATAAAACTCGACTAACTCAGTCACTTGAGTTGTATTATCTTTTAATAGCGCCTTACCGACATCGCCCTCTTTCGCCCCTGAAATTAATAAAATACCTTTATTAAATTTCACCAACCACTCTTGGTCAATTACAACGCGACCATTAATCTGACCACGTAAGTAGGCTTCACTGATCAACTGAGTCAAACTCTGATAACCATCATTATCTAAGGCAATGATGGTTAGTGCGCAAAAGTCGTCATCAAAACCTGGCACTTTCATCCAAAAATCGGCACCGACAATCGGTTTGATGCCCGCGCCATGACAACCACCGTAGAATTTAACTAAACCACAAAAATTATTTTGGTCGGTTATGGCTAAAGCCCCCATTCCAAGCTCTGAAGCTTTAGCGAGAATAGGTTTAACTTTTGCCACGCCATCAGACATGGAAAAATCACTGTGAACACGAAGGTGGACGAAACGAGGATCGGACATAGATTATAATATCTTTGGAATGCTTAATTAAAAGGAAAAAACCGCTGACCAGATTAGCAAACTAAGCCAGTTTATAATAGTGAATTATCAATATTGCGATGTCGAGATTGATTTTTAAATGAGCTGAAAAACATTTACTCTATCCATCTGTATTAATTAGAGTAACAGCTCATCCGACTTATATTAAACGTAGATATTTGATTGAGAACTAACTTTTATTTAAAAGCGCCATCACTGGTTTAAAGCTCTTACGATGCTCATCTAAAACCCCGTGGGCCTCAAGTGCTTCAAAGTGAGCTTTTGTTGGGTAACCTTTATGATTGGCAAATCCATATTGAGGATAACGCGCATCAAGCTCAGTCATTTCTTTGTCTCGAGTTACTTTAGCAATAATTGATGCTGCACTGATAGCTGCAACGAGTCCATCACCTTTGATGATTGCGTGACTTTGAATGCCAAAGTCTGGAGAACGATTACCATCAACTAATACCCGCTCTGGAGTAATTGATAAACCCGCAACTGCACGTTGCATTGCTAACATGGTTGCATGGAGAATATTTATCTCATCAATTTCAGCCGGTGTTGCTCGCCCTATGCTAATCGCTAAGGCTTTATCCATGATTTCGGTAAATAAAATGTCGCGGCGTTTCTCAGACAGTTTTTTCGAGTCATTTAATCCAGTAATCGGATTGTTAGGATCTAATATGACTGCAGCGGTAACAACGTCCCCTACTAGTGGGCCACGACCGACTTCATCCACACCAGCAACTACACCACGGCTAATGTATTCAACTTGTTCAGGTGTAATGCCTTTTATCACCGCAGGAATTCTACTCATGACACTTTCTCTTGTGATGGGTTATTATTTTGGATAATGGTTCGTTAGTGCTCGTTTATCACTTTAATTACTGCGTCGGCAGCACGGTCACTCGCATTACAACGAAGTGTTAGGTGCATCTTTTCAAACTCTGCTTTCAAAGGTGCAAAATCGATATTCAATTGTTCAATTACTGCTGCGGCAATATTATGTTCATTACATTCGTCTTGGACAACTTCCGGAATTAAAGCGCGATCGGCTAATAAATTGGGTAGCGAATAATGTTCAAGGCTCATCAGTCTTTTAGCGATACTATATGTCAGCCCATTCACGCGATAAGACATGACTGTCGGACGTTTAACTAGCATAGCTTCTAAAGCTGCAGTACCTGATGCTAATAATATTGCATCTGATGCTGCCATTACTTCACGAGACTGCCCTTCAATCAATTCGATTTCTAAGTCAGGAGCAAACTCTTTAAGCGCGGCAACAAATTGTTCTCTGCGAGCTTGATTAACTAATGGCGTGACAAACTTTATATCTGGATATTTCTGTTTAACGATGACAATCGCCTTGATAAAAGGCTCTGCAAGCTGTTTAAGCTCACTACCACGAGAACCTGGCAATACCGCTAGGTACTCAGCGTGAGGATCTAATCCGAGTAATTTGCGTGCAGCAAGTTTGTCACTTTCCATTGGAATATCATCAGCCAATGTATGACCAACAAAAGTGCAAGGCACTTGGTACTTATCGTAAAATGCTTTTTCAAAAGGCAGTAGCGACAATACCATGTTAGTGGCTTTCGCTATTTTAAAGATTCGTTTTGGACGCCAAGCCCAAACAGATGGACTGACATAATGAACAGTTTTAATACCTTTATTCTTAAGCTTTAACTCAAGACCGATATTAAAATCAGGTGCATCGATACCAATAAAACAGTCAGGTTTCGCTTGGCATATTTCTTCAATTAGCGTTGCCCTAACCTTGAGTAATCTTGGTAATCGCCCTAGGACTTCAACAATCCCCATCACAGCAAGCTCTTCATAAGAAAAAAAGCTTTCAAAGCCTAATGCTTCCATCTGCGGGCCGCCAATGCCGATAAATCGGGCATCTGGATATTGTTTTTGCAAAGATTTAATTAATCCTGCACCTAAAATATCGCCGGAGATTTCTCCGGCGACCATTGCAAATATACGAGGGGTATTATTTGTCATTGTGTATTCTATCGAATGATCCCACGAGATGAGCCATTAATAAAATCAACCATACCTTTAACGTATTCATCAGTTTCAGCATCTTCTGTGATTTCAGCGAGTGCTTCTTCGATGGTTAAGTTTTTACGGTACAGCGACTTATAAGTACGACGGATTGCATGTTGGGTTTCTTTGGTAAAACCGCGACGTTTAAGACCTTCAGCATTTAAGCCTCGAGGAATCGCCGGACTACCTGCAGCCATTACAAACGGAGGTACATCCTGGAAAATAGTTGATGAGCCAGCAGTAAAAGCATGCGCACCAATATGCACGAACTGATGAACGCCAGTCATACCACCCAAAATAGCCCAATCACCAACATGGACATGACCTGCGATAGATGCATTATTTGCCATGATGATGTTGTCACCTAAAACACAGTCATGAGCAATATGCACATAAGCCATCAATAGGTTGTTTGAACCAATACGGGTTTCACTGTTATCTTGAATTGTGCCGCGGTGAATAGTTACGTTTTCACGGATAATATTATTATCACCCATGACTAAGGTCGTTGGCTCACCGGCATATTTTTTATCCTGACACTCTTCACCGATAGAAGAGAATTGGAAAAAGCGGTTACCTTTACCAATGACACTAGGGCCTTTGATAACAACATGAGAACTGACCCAAGTGTCGTCGCCAATTTCAACATCTGCGCCAATATAACTCCATGGGCCAATGGTGACATTATTGCCAATTTTTGCGTCAGGGTGTACGAATGCTAACTTATCAATCACTTGTTGATCTCTCTACGTGCACACATGATTTCGGCAGAACAAGCTAGTTCACCATCTACGAATGCCTGTCCTTCGAATACACCAATCCCTCGGCGCTCTTTAATCATTTTGACATGAAAATGAACTTGGTCACCAGGAGACACAACACGTTTAAAACGCGCCTTATCGACACCAGCTAATAGATATAAAACATTTGGTGAAGGCTCAGGACTCATGGTTTTGAATGCTAATAAGCCTGTTGCTTGTGCCATAGCTTCAATAATCAATACACCTGGCATAACAGGCTTAACTGGGAAGTGACCTTGGAAAAATGGTTCATTAAACGTCACGTTTTTAATCGCATGCAAAGATTCACCCACGGTATAATCTAATACACGGTCAACTAACAAAAATGGATATCTATGAGGAAGATACTGAAGAATTTCTTCAATATCCATTGTATTTAATTGGTTTGACACGCTTAATTCCTCGCAATGGCTCTGTCGAGCCATGACTTCTAATCTTTGATTTTCTTTTCAATCGTTTTAACACGATTGAATAATTCGTCTAA
This sequence comes from Shewanella sp. 10N.286.51.B7, assembly GCF_002873615.1. Lineage (NCBI taxonomy): Bacteria > Pseudomonadati > Pseudomonadota > Gammaproteobacteria > Alteromonadales > Shewanellaceae > Shewanella > Shewanella sp. 10N.286.51.B7. The sequence continues at coordinate 72,344 of NZ_MCUF01000032.1, read as the reverse complement.
GTGGCGAAAACGAACAGTATTACGACGCCACGTCTTGTTATCCATTGCAATTGTAGCAGATGAATACAGACCTGGTTTACGAATATCACTAGTTACATTGGTACTACCAGATACTTGAGTCCCGTCAACGACATTTAAATGCCCTGAAACACCACAGCCGCCACCAAAAATACAATACTTACCAATTTTTGTGCTACCTGCAATAATTGTGGCACCCGCTATTGCAGTATTCTGGCCAATAATACAGTTGTGTGCAATTTGCACTTGGTTGTCGATTATCACACCATCATGAATTTCTGTAGGAGAAAGTGCGCCACAATCAACAGTTGTTCCTGCACCGATCTCGACTTTATCGCCGATTCTCACTCCACCAGTTTGCGGTATCTTAATCCAGTTACCTTTTTCATTAGCATAACCAAAACCATCAGAACCGATGATAGAACCTGAGTGGAAAATACAATCCTGACCTACAATGACATTATGGTAAAAAGTAACATTCGCTTTTAAGCAAGTCCCAGAACCAATAATAGATTTTTCTCCGACAACAGAGCCTGCACCTATTTGAACATCATTGCCAATAATGACATTTGCGCCCACGACAGCATTGGCAGCAATAGCCACATTATCGCCTAATTGAGCAGAAGGGTCGATTTGAGCTGACGGATGAATGCCAGTAGTCACTTTCGGAGTGGTATCGAGAAGTTGAGCTATTCGGGCAAAGCCGACATAAGGATCTTTCAAAACTAAAGCATTACCTTGGTAATCTTCAGCATCTTTTTCACTCAATAACACCGCACCAGCTTGAGAAGCCTCAAGCTGTGCACGGTACTTACTATTGGCTAAAAAAGAAAGTTGATCTTGAGTCGCATCTTCTAAGGTCGCTACACTGGTTATGACCAATGATTCGTCACCTTTTATTGATGCGCCCAACAGCTGACCAAGCTCTTTTAAAGTCACAGTTTTCATTAGTTGCCTTTACTTAACACTTGAACAACTTTATCGCTGATGTCAGCGTCAGGCTTAACGTAAATAACTGCACCACGTTGAAGAACGATATCATATGATTCTTTTTCAGCGATGGTGTCAATAGCCTGTTGAACTTGAACTAACAGCTTGTTTTGCTCTTCACCTTGACGACGACGCATGTCTTCATCTAGTGCTTTGCCTTTAAGTTGGAAGTCTGATTTTAATGACTCCATTTTACGAACAAGATCTGTTTTTTGGCTTTCGCTCATCAACGCACCGTCACGTTGCTGCTTTTCAACCATAGTACGCATTTCTTCCTGCATTTTTTGTACTTCAGCAACTCGATCACCAAATTCAGTTTTTAGTGATTGTGAAATTTGTTCACGTTGAGGTAATTGCTCAAATACTTCGCCCATATCAACCACAGCAATTTTTTCAGCATGTGCCATCATAGGTGCACTTAAAAATGCCATTGTTACTAACGCGCGATTTACCATCTTTTTCAAAATAGACTCCTTGTTATGATCAGCAAAACTTGCCGAATATATTTGTTTTAGAATGTTTTGCCAATATTAAACGAAAATATTTCAGTTTCATCATCTTCGTATTCTTTAATCGGCCAAGCCAAGCTAAACACCATAGGTCCCATCGGTGATAACCATTGAACACTCATACCCCAAGAGGCACGGATTCGACTTGGGTCACTATAATCTTCCAATTTATCAAACTGATCGGCTGGAAGATATCTATACGAGTCATAATCAAACTCGGTATCCCATACGTTACCGGCATCAACGAAGAAACTAGTACGTACTGAATTAGAATAAGCCTCATCCAAGAACGGAGTTGGTACAATCATTTCCATACTCGCAGTCGCAATGGCGTTACCACCAATAGAACGACCAGAACTCACTTGAATTTGGTTAGGCTCACCAGGTAAAGAACAGCTGTCACCAGATGGATCCGGTGCACATGGTTCACTACCACGGTAGAGATAGAATGAACGTGGGCCAACAGAGTTAGACTTAAAGCCACGTAATGAACTACTACCACCAGAATAATAATTTTCCCAGAATGGTAAAATTTGATCGTTCTGGTTGAAGCTACCATAACCATTCGCGTAACCTAATCGAGCTCGTGTCAATAATACAAAGCCGTGATTTCGGGTTAATGGTAAATAGAAGTTAGTATCTAAATCAGTTTTAAAATACTGCAAATCTGAACCAGGAATTGTCGCCTTAGCACTAAAGCGCTGTGACGAACCATCAGTTGGGAACGTACCACGGTTTAACGTACTACGAGACCAGCCGCCATTAAGCTCAAAGTTATCAAAACTTAAATCAGCATTAGGGTCATCAGACTCACGATATACATTATAAAAACGCAATGCTTGTTCATATGCTGAAATTTCTGAAATCGAGTTATGACGATAACCAATGCCACCATTTAAGCGGTTATATTCATTGATCGGAAAACCTGAGTTTAACGCGATGCCGTATGATTTATTTTTATAACGCTCAAGGTTAGCCTCGTTCGCATCAAATTCATTCCAGTAAATACTCCCGCCTAAACTCACGCCATCTTTAGTGAAATATGGGTCAGTATAAGAAAAGTTAACATTTTTAGAGTACTTGTTAGTATTCAAGCTGACACCAGCCTGATTACCAGTACCTAAGAAGTTACTTTGCTGAACACCAAACTGAAGACTTAAACCAGACTCAGTACCGTAACCCACACCAGCATTAAACGAACCTGAAGGTTGCTCTTTGACATTAAATGCAACGTCAACTAAATCATCGCTACCTGGAACTTGTACAGTCTCGGTATCTACTGTTTCAAAGTAACCCAAACGATTCAAACGCGATTTTGATTGCTCAACTTGCGCCGAGTTCAACCATGCACCTTCCATTTGGCGCAGTTCACGACGCATGACTTCATCTTTGGTAACCGCGTTACCACTGAAGTTGATTGAGCGAACGTAGACACGCTTACCTGGATTAACATTAATGTTTAATGAAACCTCTTTGGTTTCGTCGTTAATTTCTGGGAAAGTTTTAACTTCTGGGTATGCATAACCAAAACGGCCTAAATATTTACTGTACATTTCTTCGGTGAAAGTCACATCACCGCCGTTGTACATATCGCCTTCTTTGATTGGCAAAATAGCCTTCATTAACTTTTCGCGGCCCATTAGTTCGCCGGTTAAGTTAACTTCAGACACTTTATATTTTTCACCTTCATCAACATTGATGGTGATATAAAGTCCCTTTCTATCTGGAGTCATTGCAACTTGAGTTGAACTGACTTCAAATCGAATATAACCCTGATTATGATAATAGGTTTTAACCGTCTCTAAGTCAGCTTGAAGCTTTTGTTTTTGATAACGGCGTTCACCGAATAAATCCCACCAAGCCACATAATCTTTAAGCTCAAGTAAGCCGATAATTTCAGAGTCTGAAAATACTGAGTTACCCACCACGTTAATTTGGCGAATTTCAGCCGCTAAGCCTTCAGTGAAGTTGAATTTAAGTTCAACACGGTTACGAGGTAAATTGATAACTTCCGCTTCAACTTTTGCACCGTATTTACCCACACCGTAATAGAAATCCTGTAGGCCTTTTTCAATGCCAGATAACATGGTTCTATCAAGTGACTCACCGATCTTAATACCTGAGCCATCCAAGCTTTCTTGAAGCTGCTCATCTTTAATATCTTTGTTACCTTCAAAGGTAACTGCACTGATTGTTGCACGTTCTTTTACAGTCACAATCAATACGCCGTCTTCACGGGCAACATTGATCGTTTCAAAGTTAGTGGAGGCGTACAAGCTTTTAATCGCTTGTTGTAATTTTACTTGGTCAACAGTATCGCCCACTTTAACGGGGAGACTTAACAAGGCAGCACCTAGTGCAACTCGTTGTAAACCATCAATCTGGATGTCGGTCACTTCAAATGGTTGGAAAGTCTCAGCCACACCATTGCCTGAAAATGACGCGCCGACTAAAATCATCGAGGCAAAAAGTTTATTCAATCTCATAGAGCACTTCTAATTATTTGTGTTCCCTGCTCAGAGTCTGGAAAAATCGTTAAAAAGCGCAACGCTCATTAACAACAGCAGCATAGCCGCACCAAACCTGAATCCTATATCCTGTACCTTCTCTGGTACAGGCTTACCCGTAATCACTTCGATAAAGTAATACAGCAAGTGTCCCCCATCAAGCACTGGCAAAGGCATTAAGTTTATGATGCCTAAGTTCACACTGATGAGTGCGATAAACCCGAGAAAATACACCAATCCATAGTCAGCACTGGTACCAGCACCTTGGGCTATAGAAATCGGACCGCTCAAGTTTTTCACCGACACATCGCCGGTAAATAGTTTTCCAATCATTTTAAAACTGACAACCACCAGTTGCCATGTTTTATCTGCAGCAGCTGTAAAGGAATCTACTATGCCATACTCAAGCTGGAAGCGCATACTTTCAGGCCAATCAATTTGAGTCGGGCTAACACCTACTACGCCAATTGTTTCCCCATTAGCATTTGTCTGCGCCTGAGGAGTAACAATGATGGTCTTTTGTTTGTTTTCTCTTAGAACAGTTAGTTCTACATCTTTGTCCGCAGACGTTTGTATCACATCTACAAAACCATTCCAATCTTGATAAGGCTGACGATTAATTTCGAGGATTTCGTCGCCTAAAGCTAACCCTGCCATCTCAGCAGCACTGCCTTTAGTAACCAAAGCAATAATAGGTTCAATACCAGGGCGATAAATACCCAATCCCATTGCTGTAATCGGTGACTCTTTATCAGGATCAAATTGCCAATTTCTGATATCCAGCTGATACGTTGTTACTTGAGCTTGTTCTTGTGCTGAAGTATTTTGTGCAGATAAAGAAAGCGGCATTAGGCTAATATCCAGCTCTGTACCACCTATATGACTCACCAATGCAAGGTTAACTTCTTCCCAGTTTCTCACCTTTTGCCCTGACACTGAAACAATTTGCATAGGTTCTTGCAGCTGAATTTGTGCCGCAGGTGTATTCGCTCTTGTTGTATCAATGACAGGCTTCAGGGAAGAAACACCAATCATGTACATAATGTACAAGGCAACTATCGCGAACAAAAAGTTAGCAATGGGACCCGCTGAAACTACAGCAATACGTTGCCAAACAGTTTTACGATTGAAAGCTTGATCTTTCAACTCATCAGGTACGTCTTCAACACGTTCATCCAGCATTTTGACATAGCCACCCAATGGCAACATTGCAATGACGTATTCAGTTCCATCTTTGCCTATTTTGCGCCATAAGGTTTTACCAAAACCAATAGAAAAACGTTCTACTTTGATACCACAACGACGTGCGACCCAAAAATGTCCGTATTCATGTGCAGTAATCAAAATACCCAGTGCGACAATAAATGACCCTAGGTTCCAAAAAAAATCGAACATCGTTCTCCTACGAACTAGTTAATTGCTTTGATTGCTTCTTTAGCGATAGTACGAGCTTGTGCATCTAAACTCATAATATCTTCGATACTGCTTAATGAAGATTGAGGCGTTTTTTCTAAACAAACCTCGTTAATGCGAGCGATATCTGTAAATTTAATTTGTTGCTGTAAGAATGCGTCAACGGCTATTTCGTTGGCAGCATTTAACACTGTTGTTGCTTCTTGGCCTTTTTCGCAGGCTTGCATTGCCAGTGCTAAACAAGGGAAACGATTATAGTCAGGTTCACAGAAGCTTAATTCTCGGACTTTGAAAAAATCCAAAGGTTCAACTCCAGCGTAAATTCTTTCAGGAAAAGACATACAGTGAGCAATCGGTGTACGCATATCTGGGTTACCCATTTGCGCGATAACCGAGCCATCTAAATACTGCACCATTGAATGAATGACGCTTTGAGGATGAATAACAACTTTGAGTTGTTCGGCATTGGTATTAAACAACCAACGAGCCTCAATAAACTCAAGACCTTTGTTCATCATAGTCGCTGAATCAACTGATATTTTAGGCCCCATTGACCAATTAGGGTGATTACAAGCTTGAGCAGGGGTCATCGCATCTAACGTCGCAAGATCTGCTGTTAAAAATGGTCCACCTGAACCTGTCAGCAAAATATGCGAAATACCCGCAGCGGATAAATCACATTGGCCAAGATTTGATTGCACTTCTGCTGGCATGCATTGAAAAATCGCATTGTGCTCACTATCGACTGGAAGTAACGTGGCGCCACTGTCGCGAGTCGTATTCATAAAGAGCTCACCGGACATTACCAAGGCTTCTTTATTGGCTAACAATACTCTTTTACCTGCTTTTACAGCTGCAAATGTAGATCTTAGCCCCGCTGCGCCAACAATTGCTGCCATCACAGTATCAACACTGGATGAAGTCACTAAGCCAATCAGTTCATCTTCACCGGTAATAACTTCTGTCGCAAGGTTAGCTGGCAACATTGACTTAAGTGTTTTCGCAGCTGTTGCATCCACCATATGCGCAAAACGTGGTTGGTGCTTAATACACAGCGCTAACATTTTATCCACGCTTGAATTGGCCACTAGACCATAAACCTTAAACTGCTCAGGGTTATGACTCATCACACTTAATGTGCTGCTACCAATCGAGCCCGTGGCTCCAAGAATAACCATATTTTGCATGGTAAATTAAATCCAGAACGCAAGGTAAATAAAGGTAAAGACAGGTAATGCCGCTGTTAGGCTATCCATTCTATCTAATACACCGCCGTGTCCAGGTAAGATTTTACCTGAATCTTTAATGTTGGCAGCACGTTTAAACATGCTTTCAGATAAATCACCAAATGCAGAAGCAACGGCTGTGATTAAGGTAACTGCTATCACCAAACCTAACTCTTGTTCTGGGGAGTAATACATCACACCAACAACAACAGCCATAGTCGCGGCTAAACCACCACCTAAGCCTTCTAAAGTCTTATTTGGGCTAACATTTGGCATTAGTTTATGTTTGCCCAATGAGCGTCCAGCGAAATAAGCACCAGTATCAGCAGCCCAAACTACTAACATGACTAAAAACACTAAACTAGCACCAAAGTATGGGTCAACGTTTGCACTGATTGATTTAAGGGTAATTAACGATACAAAACAAGGGATAAGTGTCAATTGGCCAAACATGGATTTAAGCATGTGGCTGTCTTTCCAGACGCTACCACTTTTAGGAAAGCTAAATACTAATACTGTACTAACAATCCACCAAAATAGACCAATGGTAATAATGGCAAAATAAATTGGGTGCAATTGCCCCTTAAGCCATAAACTCTCGACAGGGACAAAGAAGTTAAGCGCCACTAGAATAAGCGAAACAGTGACTGTAAATGTCCACTGGGTTGCAGTGCAATTAGGGTCAATAAAACTACCCCACTCTTTTGCACCAATCATAAAGACAGGGATTAATACCCAAGCAAAGTACTCAGTAGGAAGGAAGAATATGGCGCCAATCACTAATGGAAGTAACCATAACACTGTAATAATTCGTTGTTTTAACAAAGCAAAAGCCTCTTAAATATTTTTAAATAGCACGTATTTCTTCGATTTGACTACCCGTCAAACCAAATCTACGTTGCCTACTGGCAAAAACAGCAAGGGCATCTTTAAATGCCTGCTCATTAAAATCTGGCCACAAAGTCTCAGTAAAGACTAATTCCGCGTATGCAGCCTGCCATAAAATAAAGTTACTAATACGGTAATCACCGCCTGTACGTATCATCAAATCAACTTCATTTTGCTCATTCATGCAAAGCTGTTGATTTAATGTTTCTTCAGTCAATTCACTTGATTCAATTTCACCTTGAGCGACTTTATCTGCTAGCTTTTGAGCTGCTTGTAAAATATCCCAACGCCCGCCGTAATTTGCGGCAACATTGAGAACCAACCCTGTATTTCCTGCAGTTTGTTGTTGTGCTTTGTCGATCTGTTTTTGTAAACGTGCAGAAAAACGACTGATATCCCCAATGATATTTAATCGAACTTGATTATTGTGTAACAGTTTTATTTCTCTTTGTAAGACAGAGAAAAATAATTCCATTAATAAACTGACTTCTTTATCTGGTCTACGCCAGTTTTCGCTTGAAAAAGCGAATAAGGTTAACGACTCAATACCCAGTTGACTGGCGACACTCACAGCGCGGCGCACTGCTTTAACCCCAGCCTTATGACCAAACACTCTTGGCTTTCCTTGTTGCTGAGCCCAGCGACCGTTACCGTCCATAATTATAGCGACGTGTTTAGGAAGCGACTGCTTAACCACATCAGAAAGTTGACCAGGCAAAATTTCCGACGATTCTATATCAGCACTCGATTGTGTTTTTGGCTCATATCCAACAGTGGATGACATCTATTACAACCCTTTCAAATAGACAAACGCCGTGTAGTATAACCTTACACGGCGCTTTAACTCTAGCTTTGCTAGGACGAGAATTAGACTTCCATCAATTCTTTTTCTTTAGCTGCTAAAATTCCATCAATATTTTTGATACTTGCGTCGGTGAACTTCTGAATTTCATCTTCACTACGACGAACATCATCTTCAGTACACTCTTTCGCTTTTTCAAGCTTTTTGATTTCACTGATAGCGTCACGACGTACATTACGTACGGCAACACGACCATTTTCAGCTTCACCACGTACTACTTTAATGAAATCTTTACGACGTTCTTCAGTTAATGCAGGCAATGGGATACGCATTGCGTTACCCGCAGTCATTGGGTTAAGACCCAAATCAGAACTCATGATCGCTTTTTCTACAGCTTGAACCATAGTCGCATCGAATACGGTTACATTTAGGGTACGAGAATCTTCAATACCAATATTTGCAACTTGCTTAAGCGGTGTCATTGAACCGTAGTAAGACACTTGAATTGAATCAAGTAGGCTTGGGTGAGCACGACCAGTACGTACTTTAGCCATTTGGTTTTTAGTAGCATCAACACACTTGTTCATACGGTCTTGAGCATCTTCTTTAATTGTATCAATCACGATAAATATCCTTTTGGTCACAAATACTTATAATTTGAACGACTCTCTGAGAATGGCACATAGATTTTACTATGTCGACAGTCGTACAAATGAAAATTGTCAGCTAAAAACTAACCTATTAAGATTTAGTTTTAATATGCGTGCCTTCTTCTTCACCCATGATAACACGACGTAAAGCACCAGGTTTATTCATGTTGAAAACTAAGATAGGCATGTCATGGTCACGGGCTAGCGTAAATGCAGCTAAGTCCATCACCTTAAATTCATTTTCTAATACTTCATCATAAGTTAATGAGTCGTATTTTACAGCTTCAGGGTCTTTCATAGGATCAGCTGAGTATACGCCATCAACTTTTGTTCCTTTTAATACCACTTCCGCTTCAATTTCAATACCACGTAAACACGCAGCTGAATCAGTTGTGCAAAACGGGTTACCTGTACCAGCAGCGAAAATAACAACTCGGCCAGACTTTAATAAACTGATTGCCTCTGCCCAATTATAATCGTCACACACACCTTTTAAAGGAATTGCAGACATCAAACGAGCATTGACATAGGCACGATGCAAAGCATCACGCATTGCTAAGCCATTCATTACGGTTGCAAGCATACCCATATGGTCACCAACAACACGGTTCATACCAGCTTGTGCTAAGCCTTCACCACGGAATAGATTACCACCACCAATAACAACCCCAACTTGGATGCCAAGTTCAACTAACTCCTTTACTTCTTGCGCCATACGGTCAAGAACTTTAGGGTCAATACCGAAGCCTTCTTCGCCCATTAACGCTTCGCCGCTTAACTTTAAAAGAACGCGTCTAAATGCAGGTTTTGGATTGGTGCTCATAATTTTTTCCTAATTATAACAAAACCGCAGCGGTTGCTGCGGCTTTAGGGTATGAAGAGATGTTTAATTACGCTTTTTTAGTAGCAGCAATTTGTGCAGCAACTTCTGCAGCGAAATCTTCTTCTTTCTTCTCAATACCTTCACCAACTTCTAAACGAATGAAGTTAGTTACTGAAGCGCCTTTCTCTTTAAGAATGTCGCCAACAGTTTTCTTTGGTTCCATGATGTAAGCTTGGCCAGTAAGAGAGATCTCACCAGTAAACTTCTTCATACGACCGATAACCATTTTCTCAGCGATTTCTTGAGGCTTACCTTCGTTCATCGCGATTTCTACTTGAAGCGCTTGCTCACGAGCAACAACATCAGCAGGTACGTCAGTTGGATTAACGAATTCAGGCTTAGAAGCAGCAACATGCATAGCGATGTGCTTAAGCGTTTCAGCATCTGCTTCACCCGTTACAACAACACCGATACGGTCGCCGTGACGGTAAGAAGCTTGATCAGCACCATCGATGTATTCAACGCGACGAACGTTGATGTTTTCACCGATTTTAGCGACTAGCGCAACACGAGTTTCTTCGAATTGTGCTTTAAGATCTTCAATAGATACTTTAGAAGCAGCTGCAACAGCTAGTACTTCATTAGCAAACGCTAAGAAGTTACCATCTTTAGCAACGAAGTCAGTTTGACAGTTAACTTCTAATAAAGCTGTGTAACCTTCGCCACCTTGAATAAGGATAGTACCTTCAGCAGCAATGTTACCTGCTTTTTTAGCAGCTTTAGCAGCACCACTTTTACGCATGTTATCGATAGCTAGCTCGATATCACCGTTAGTTTCAGTCAATGCTTTTTTACAGTCCATCATGCCAGCGCCAGTGCGGTCACGAAGTTCTTTAACTTGGGCAGCAGTAATTGCCATTGTTAAATCCTCTATTTTAATTCGTCTAATATTGCATTTAAAAACAGGGGCCCATAAGGCCCCTGCTCACCAATTTTTATTGGTTAATAAGGGGGATGGAAACCATCACGCCTTATTTAAACAGTTTCTACGAAACCGTCTTGCTCAGCTTGAACAGCTAAATCTTGACCGCGGCCTGAGTTAGCAGCTGCAGCAACAGAAGAAGTGTACAAACGGATAGAACGCATAGCATCATCGTTACCAGGAACGATGTAGTTAACGCCATCTGGAGCAGAGTTAGTATCAACAACAGCAACAACTGGGATACCTAAGTTGTTAGCTTCTTTAATAGCGATATGCTCGTGGTCAGCACCGATAACGAATAATACGTCAGGTAAGCCGCCCATGTTTTTGATACCACCAAGAGATTTTTCTAACTTCTCTAGCTCGCGAGTACGCATTAACGCTTCTTTCTTAGTAAGCTTGTCGAAAGTACCGTCTACTGACTGGCTTTCTAGCTCTTTAAGACGTTTGATTGACTGACGAACAGTTTTCCAGTTAGTCAACATGCCGCCTAACCAGCGGTGATCAACGTAGTACTGGTCACAAGACATTGCAGATTCTTTGATAGCTTCGCCAGCAGCGCGCTTAGTACCAACAAAAAGGATTTTACCTTTTTTAGAAGCAACGTTGCTGATGAACGCTAGTGCTTCGTTGAACATTGGCACAGTGTGCTCAAGGTTGATGATGTGAACACCATTACGAGCACCGAAGATGAAAGGCTTCATCTTAGGATTCCAGTAACGAGTTTGGTGACCGAAGTGAACACCAGCTTGAAGCATGTCGCGCATTGAAACAGTAGTCATTTTATATACCTTAATTTGGGGGGTTAGACCTCCACGGATCCCATACCTTCGACTCTTGCTTGCTTAAAAAGCGCACTAAGAGCACCCCGAAGAATGTGTCGATACGTGTGTGATTTAGTATTTAGTTAAATTGCCATCTATAACATGTATAATGGCCGCCATATTTTACGCTTAGTGGAACAGTAAGTGAAGAAAGTATTTATACTTTATTCAAATTACAGCTTCATTAAGACTTAAACACAACGGCGCGCTTTATACCATAACTAGGTGTAAAGCACAAATTTTGCCAAATTTATTTGCGCCTTTTTTGACTGATATAACGGTAAGAGATAATTCATGAGCATAGTCATCAAGACAGCAGAACAAATCGAAAAAATGCGTGTAGCTGGTAAGTTAGCTGCAGAAGTATTAGAAATGATTGCACCTTTCGTCAAGGTAGGCGTAACCACAGATGAGCTTAACGACATTTGTGCAAAATTTACCGAAGAACATGGCGCTATTTCTGCACCGCTTAACTACCACGGATTCCCAAAATCTATTTGTACTTCAGTAAATGAAGTGGTTTGTCACGGCATCCCTAGTAGCTACACATTAAAAGATGGCGATATCTTGAATATCGACATCACAGTCATTAAAGATGGTTTCCACGGTGATACATCAAAAATGTTTTTAATTGGTGATGTGAGCCCAAAAGACAGAAGATTGGCTCGCATTGCTCAAGAAAGCTTGTACCTTGCGATTAAAAAAGTTCGCCCAGGGGTTAAACTAGGCGAAATTGGTACTGCCATTGAGAAATTTATTAAAGCCAGTAAATCAGGTTTAGATAAGTACTCAATCGTTCAAGATTACTGTGGTCACGGTATTGGCGAAGGCTTTCACGAAGAGCCACAAGTCGTACACTATAAAAATAATGACAACACAGTATTAAAAGCCGGCATGTGTTTTACTATCGAGCCAATGATCAATGCTGGACGTTACACAACTGTTTTAGATAAAGAAGATAACTGGACAGTAACCACTTCAGATGGTAAAAAATCAGCTCAATGGGAACATACATTACTTGTCACTGAAACAGGTGTTGAAGTTCTGACTTTGCGAAGCGAAGAAGACCTCCCAAGATCAATTTAACTTTTAAGTAAAAATAAGGACATCAATGAATACTGCGCTGGTAGCTAAAAACACGCTCATCGAATTTAACCAGCGCTTATTGGAGCAATTTACTGCTAATGAACCAATAACGGATCTCGTGCAGCAGCGTTGCCAATTTGTTGATGACCTTTTAAAACAAAGCTGGCTCAAATTTGATTTAAATAATCATCAAATTAGTCTTATTGCCGTGGGCGGATATGGTCGCGGCGAGCTTCATCCCCATTCAGATATCGATCTCCTATTATTAACCCAATCAGATAGTGTCAGCCAACAAGCTAAAGATGCCATCAGTCAGTTTATTACCTATCTTTGGGATTCAGGATTAGAACTCGGTCACAGTGTTCGCACTATTGAAGAAACATTAGAGCAAGGTCAGCTCGATATCACTACCGCCACCAATTTACTTGAAGCCAGGTTGCTTATTGGCCAAGAGGCATTGTTTGATGAACTTTATGATGCCATTAGACAAGAAGATTTTTGGCCGTCTGATACTTTTTTCTTAGGCAAAATTGAAGAACAGCACCAACGTCACCTCAGAGCAAATGCCTTTGACTTAGAACCCAACTTAAAATCATGCCCTGGCGGGTTACGTGATATTCAAACTGTCGCATGGGTTGCCATGCGTCACTTTGATGCGGCCACACTATCTGAGTTAGTTGCACACGACTTCTTAGAGCCTGTTGAGCTTACAGAATTTCTAGAATGTCAGGATTTTTTATGGCAACTGCGTTTTTGCCTGCACATGATTTCGGGACGTAACGAAAATCGATTGTTGTTCGATTTACAAAGGCAAGTCGCCAGCATGATGGGCTTTGAAGATGGTACTCAGCTCGCTGTAGAGCAGATGATGAAGCGTTACTATCGCACGGTAAGACGTGTGATGGAGCTTAATGAAATGCTGCTACAGCTTTTTAAGCGTGCCACATTAAGCTTGTCATCTTCGTTAACCATTTACCCAATAAATGACAAGTATCAACGTCGTGGTCGATACATTGAAGTATTAGATGACCAGTTATTTGAACAACAACCAGAGCAAATTCTAAATCTATTTTTACTTGTTGCCAAAAACTCTAATGTCCGTCGTATATATGCGCCAACATTACGTCTATTGCGACAAGCTAGACGTCGTCTAAAAGCCCCGTTGCAAGATAACCCAGAATGTCGCAAATATTTCATGGCAATTTTGAAGCATCCTCGGGGGATTGCCGCATTATCGTTAATGCACAAACATGGAATTTTATCTTCCTATTTACCTGCATGGCGTAAAATCGAAGGCCAAATGCAGTTTGATTTATTCCATGCTTACACGGTTGATGAACATACACATAGATTACTGCTAAATATTGAACGCTTTGCCCAACCCGATCAAAAAGATGAGTTCCCACTGGGCGCAATCCTAATAAATCAGTTGCCAAAGAAAGGCTTACTCGTGTTAGGCGCCATATTTCATGACATCGCTAAAGGTCGAGGTGGCGACCACAGTAAATTAGGCGCTACTGATGCATTAGACTTTTGTAAGTTACATGGGTTAAGCGATCACGATGGGCGACTTGTGGCATGGTTAGTTGAAAACCACTTGGTGATGTCAGTTACCGCTCAGCGCCGCGATATTTCAGATCCTGAAGTGGTCGCAGTATTCGCTGATCGTGTTCAAGATGCAGTGCATTTAAGTTATTTATACTGCCTCACCGTGGCAGATATTTGCGCAACTAACCACAAAGCTTGGAATAACTGGAAAGGCTCTCTGTTAAGAGACTTATATTTTGCAACTCAGCGGGTACTATCTCGTGGCAAAGAAAAACCAATCGATGTGGCTGACAGGGTTCTTGAAATTCAGCAAAAAGCTCAAAAAGAATTATTAAGACGTGGCGTTAAACAAAAAGCGATTAATGAGTTGTGGAGCCGGTTCAAAGATGATTATTTTTTACGTCATCAACCCAATCAAGTGTCATGGCATACTGAAGCATTACTCAAACATGATAAACAAAAGCCACTCGTGTTAATTTCAAAGCACACGACTCGTGGTGGCAGCGAGCTGTTTGTTTACGCCAAAGACAAACCCAAGTTATTCGCCACTGTTATGACAGTGTTAGATAACAAAAATATAAATGTTCATGATGCTAACATCATGACATCAAACGATGACTTCGCCTTAGATACATTCGTTATATTAGAGCAAGATGGCGAACCAATCAGCCAACTTTCACGCATTCAGTCGATTAAAAAGTCGCTTGAAAAGAGATTGGCGACACAAAAATCTAAACCTCCAAAGTTTAGAAAGATGTCACGAATCATGAAACCTTTTAAAGTTCGTACACAAGTGAGTTTCTTACCGGGTGCGAAGCATGATACAAGTATGATGGAGCTAATTGCGCTGGACACCCCTGGCCTACTCGCCAAAGTAGGTGATGTACTTTACCGCTGCGATATCACGTTATTATCAGCAAAAATTACCACCATTGGTGAAAGAGCAGAAGATTTCTTTATTTTACAAACAGCTCAAGGCCAAGCGCTCAACGAAGCTCAACAAACACAATTATCAGAAGCGCTTTCAGAGGCGCTTACTCAACCTTTACATCAATAAACACAATTTGGGAGAAAGTAATGGAGGCATTACGCCAACGCATAGAAGCTGCATTTGAGGCTCGTCAGGACATCACACCTAGCACGGTAGAGCCAAGTGTTCGTGCAGATATCGAAACTGTTATTAGCATGCTTGATAAAGGCCAAGCTCGCGTAGCAGAAAAGATTGACGGCGAATGGCATGTACATCAGTGGTTAAAGAAAGCTGTTTTACTTTCTTTCCGTATTTTCGACAACGAAGTTGTTGAAGGCGGTGACACTAAGTACTTTGATAAAGTGCCACAAAAATTCTCAGACTACACAGCTGAACGCTTTAAAGAAGAAGCTATTCGTGTTGTTCCACCAGCGACCGTTCGTAAAGGTTCATTTATCGGTAAGAACACCGTATTAATGCCATCTTACGTTAACCTAGGCGCATTCGTTGATGAAGGTACCATGGTTGATACATGGGCAACAGTTGGCTCTTGTGCACAAATTGGTAAGAATGTGCATTTATCAGGTGGTGTTGGCATTGGTGGCGTACTTGAGCCATTACAAGCAGGCCCAACAATCATTGAAGATAACTGTTTCATTGGCGCACGTAGTGAAATTGTTGAAGGCGTTGTGGTTGAAGAAGGCAGCGTAATTTCAATGGGCGTATACATTGGCCAAAGCACACGTATCTTTGACCGTGAAACTGGCGAAGTGCATTACGGCCGCGTACCTGCAGGCTCTGTAGTGGTTTCTGGTAACCTACCATCTAAATGTGGTACTTACAGCTTATACGCAGCTATCATCGTTAAGAAAGTTGACGCTAAAACTCGCGGTAAAGTAGGCATTAACGAATTATTACGTATCGTCGATTAATCGATAAAACACTGAGTGTGATAAGTCATAACGACCACTAAGCACTCCGATGTTAACGTAAAAAGGCTCAGATGATACTGAGCCTTTTTTATTGAATTTTTGCCAACTAGCAGCTTAAAACACGACGGTTTTGTTGCCGTACACCACCACTTGTTCTTCAAGCACTAATTGTAATGCTTTACTCAATACACTCTTTTCAACGTCACGGCCGTTATGGGCCATTTCTTCAGCGCTAAAGCTATGATCAACATTAATCACATCTTGCTTAATGATTGGTCCTTCATCTAAACAGTTATTCACAAAGTGCGCTGTTGCACCAATAATTTTAACTCCCCTTTCCCAAGCCTGGCGATAAGGCGATGCGCCAATAAATGCCGGCAAGAATGAATGATGAATATTGATAATGGTATTTGGAAACTCTGCAACAAACTCAGGGGTTAAAATACGCATGAATTTGGCCAGCACGATATAGTCAGGCGAATAACGTTTTATCTTTTCAAGCATAGCTTGTTCATGTTCTTGTCTATCAAGCCCTTGATGACTCACATAATGAAACGGAATATCAAACTTCTCCGTTAAGCCTTGTAAAATGTCGTAATTACCAATGACTGCCGCAATTTCGACGTCTAAACCACCGTAATATGACTTCATTAGAATATCACCCAGGCAATGAGCTTCTTTAGTCACTAATACCACAATACGCTTCTTACCGGCATCAACTAACTTCATGTGGTTTTGTTCTGGTAAAACTTGACGAAGATCTGCCAATAACGCTTCATCATTAATCTTGCCTTCTAACACGGTGCGCATGAAAAAACGGCCTTGCTGATGATCAACAAATTCGGTGTTTTTGATAATGTTTAGCTGATGAGCAAAACATACCCCTGTGATGTTCGCGATTAATCCTTGAGCATCTTCACAATCAGTAATTAAAATTTTCCGAGGTAATGGTGTCGATGCAGTTTCACTTTGTTGACTTAAAGGGGAGTTATTCATAATTACACTACTCATATCAATAATATTAAACGCTTATAGCCATTCATTAATAACACAGCATTTGAGAAAATAAATATTCAGGAATATATTTTTATGATTGCGAATTAAATAAGTGCCTTGAGATAGGATATGTATAAAAATATGACTTAAAAGATGATAATTCTATAATTAAACTTGAATTTTACTGACGAGTGTCGAGATATTTCTGCAATAGCTTTCTTAAGCTTTCTGCTTTAGTACCAAATACGACTTGTACCCCCTTGCCTACTTTAATCACGCCCTTTGCTCCCAGTCTCATCAATCTAGGCTTATCAACTAGCTTAGGATCGACAACCGCAATACGTAATCGAGTTAAACAAGCATTCAATTCAACGATATTATCAGGTCCACCTAAGGCACTGATCATTGATCTCAAACTCTCTTTATTTCCATCGTCATTAAGCTCTAACCGACCAGGTGTCTTCAAATTAAAAGCTAAAATACTGACTCTAAAAATAAGGTAGTAAATAAAGGCCGTTAATGGCCCTAAAAACCAGAACCAACTGGTATTGCTGGACTGAGCAAACAATAAACTGAAATCAATTAACCCATGGGAAAACACCACACTATGGTTAACATCAAGTAAAATACAGACGGTATAAGCAAGCCCAGTTAATATGGCATGAATAACAAATAACACTGGTGCCACAAACATAAATGCAAACTCAATCGGCTCAGTAATGCCCGTAAGCCAACTTGTAGCTGCGGCTGATAACATAATGCCGGCAACACGGTTGCGCTCTGATTTATCTGCGCAGCGCCAAATCGCTAATGCAGCAGCAGGTAAGCCCCACATTTTAATTAAATAGCCACCAGCTAAATTCCCCGCTAACGGATCGCCTGCAAGATAACGTGCGATTTCACCACGAACCATTTTTCCTTCATGAAAATACTGACCCACTTCAAGATAAAAAGGTGCATTCCAAATATGATGTAAACCAAGAGGGATCAAAAAACGTTCAATGGTGCCATAAACACCGAAGGCAAGTGCGGGATCTTGATATACAGCCCAAAGCGATAGTGAATCAATATAGTAAGCTAACGTTGGCCAAATATGAGCAAGTAAAAAAGCCAGAGCAATTGTGAAAGGAATGATGATTAACGCGGCGCTGCGCTGGCCTTCAAAAAAAGAAAACATCGCAGGCAGCTTAACATCCTGACTTAACCGAACAACAAAACAGGTTAACGCGCCAACAAGAATACCGCCTGCAATACCTGTATCAATGGTGTCAATTCCCCATATTGGCCGGGAGTTTAACTCATAAATAGCAGTAAATGCTCCTAGGCTAGATATAAAGACCCCGTAGCCAAACACTGCAACAAATGCTGCAATGCCTTGATCTTTACAAAAACCTATAGATATAGCCACCGCAAAAAGCAAAGGCATCATAGTAAAAATGAGGTTACCAACAGCGGAGAAAACCGTCGCCAGCTCTGCTGGAATAAAAGGGAGTGGATTAAATGATAAACCGAGCATTACACCGGCAGCGGGTAAAATGGCAATAGGAATAAGCAGCGCCTGACTCAGGCGCTGGGCAAACTTAAACCATTGCTGGCTAAGTCGTCTTAACTGGCGAGTGATTGAACTGCCGCGTGCCAAGCTGGTATCCATTGTGTCGCTTCAGTTTCAGGTTCCATGGTTTCGCATGCATCAATTTCTAATGTCTCAGTGAGTTTTTTTGCCCCAAGTTCAGACAATAACTCATCAAATTGTTTAGCGGCACCACAAAAGGTTTCATAACTTGAATCCCCAAGACCAATGATACTGTATTGCAACTTAGGTAAATATGGCGCCACTGATTTCAGCTCACTAAACCACTGGGCAATATCATCCGGTAAATCGCCTTGCCCGGTCGTTGAAGTAACGACAATCAATAACTCATCTTCACTGGGCACATAACCAGTTAAATCGGCTGGCTGCAGCAGATTAGCCGTGAAATCTAATTCGGCAATTTTATCGGTCAATGTTTCAGCAACAAATTGAGCACTACCGTATACCGTCCCAAACACTAAATTAACTTTTTCCATGATATACTTCTCTTTAAGTTAACTGACTTCTATAATTCATTTAGCAGTGCGCTGCTTTATGAGGTTAATAACTTCACCATACTGTATTCTAATACTAGGCTGCAAGTATGAAATACAAACAAAAGTAATAACTTACCCATTCGTTAAGGTTACTGTTATGCGTCAGGCCAACAGGCACAGATTGTTTAAACTGCAACACAAATCAGCCCATATTCGCCGTAATTTTTATTTTCGTTGTGAGCAACAAGATACCAGTGAACCTCTGGCAAAAATTGAAGAGTTTGAAAAACTTAAATCGGTATTGCTAGAACATACTAAAGTGCCGCTTAAGGCCAGTTAGTCCGTTTTAGTCCAATAGTCGCGGTTGTTATTGGCTCGTTATTGACAGTCATGATATCGATCAAAGAATATTGAAAAAAGAGATATCCCTGACAGATATCTCTTTTTATTATTCAACTTTTTCTATTTTCTATTTTCTATTTTCTATTACTAAATATTTAGCACTAGGCAAGCAGCATAGGCTCTTCATCAATTAGTTGCTCTTGCCAACCAAACTGTTCAAAAATCGTTAACCACTCTTGCTCAAGCTCTGTTTCAATATGCATTAATTGCTGAGTGACAGGATGGGTAAAGCGAATAGATTTCGCTATCAGCCACAGTCGATTTATCTCAAAGTGCGATCTGAAGAATTTATTTTGTTTGCCGTCACCATGGGTGGTATCACCAATGATCGGGTGACGTAAATGTGCCATATGACGACGTAATTGGTGTTTACGTCCTGTTTGCGGTGTTAATTTAATTAAACAAAAACGACTCGTCGAGTAACGACCTGAACTAAATGGAATTTCTGTATTTAATAAAGGAGCATAGTCAGTCACCGCATCTTGAGGAGGTTTATCTTTGCGGGCTTTTTTGTCGGCAACATCATCAAGTTCTACTTTTAATGCGTAATCCAACCTAGCTGCTTCATGCATATTACCCCGCACTAATGCTAAGTAGGTTTTCTCAATTTGGTGCAGCTCGAACTGCTCACATAAAGCCCTAGCCACCTCACTACTTTTAGCAAACACCAATACACCTGAAGTCGGCCTATCTAAGCGGTGAACAGGGAATACATGACATCCAACTAAATCACGTGTTAATTGCATCGCAAAAAAACGCTCTTTTCTGGCTAAGTATGAACGATGTACCAATAAACCGGCAGGCTTATGGATGGCCACAATATGTTCATCTTCAAATAAAATCTCTAACTCAGGAGCGACTTCATCGCTTTCCTCTAACTCAGTATTAAGCGTTTCATCGTCAAAGTATTCATCATCAGCAAATGGACTAATATATTTATCTTCTGTCATTATATTCACCTTACTGACGGGTTAAAAAGTTATCTATCTGAGTCAGCAATTCAACTAAAGCAGTTAAGTCACCGTGATTTACCCAAGCTTGCTCTGCCATTGGCGTTAACGATATTTGCGTCGGCAGAGGTAAGCATTGCTCAATTAACTGACCCATTTTCGGAATGAATATGAACTGCAGCCACTGCTCAAAACGCAATGAGTCACAAGCAAATGGCGCCGTACTGGCAAGCGCTGTATCTGAAGGTATAGAGCCAGACCACAAATCACTTTGCTTTAGTTGCTGTTCTAACTGTATTAAATATTGAGCGGTTTGAATATGAGGCATAACGGCAGGTTTTCGCTTAAACGGTTTAAAATAATCATAGTTGTTTGTGCGACTAATCATATCATCAGACGCCAGTTAACCCTATAATAGCGGCAAGTTAATCGCGATAAATAAACTCCCATGACACAACTCGAAACCTTAAGCCAATTCCTAGACACCGCTAACACTCAATTTCAGGTTTATGATTTAGGCCGAAGAGTGGAAAACATTGACCCAGTGTTATTCAACCAAATTGAAGCATTGAACACCCCTTACCCATTTCCAATTCAAGGCCACGCCCAGTTTGCTATTGTGTTTTGGCGTGAAGAACAACCGCCTTTTATTTGGTTTTTAAAGTTGCCCCTTGATGAGCAAGGTTTGTTATCGCCTGCCCAGCGTAGCCAGTTTATTAAAATGATCCTAGAAGCGTTAGGGCGTGATCCAACTAAAGCTTTGTCTGATGAAGAACAAGAACGCTACGCCAATCATCCGTTCAGTTTTAAGCCTAGCCAAGAAAAACTAGCACTGTTTAATGCAATGGTTAAAAAGCAATTAAGTCAGCAAGCATCAGCTCAATATGAATATGCAGCCCAGTATTTTTCGAATTTAAATGAAACCAATGCTCAAGGTGACAACTGGCAACAACTCGGATTGCAAGGTATTGCCGATGTCTGTGTCCGCTTAGATAAGTTTGACCATGACAAGCATATCAATTTAGCTATTACCCTAGCACCGTTAGAGGTTCAAGCTGCTATTTGTCAATGTTTAGAGCACGTTGCCATTTCAGATGCATTAGCTAATACCTTATTTGATAAGTTATCCGCCGCAGAAGTTGAGCATAAGCATATCTACCTTAGAGCGCTCGCATCTCAACCAGAATTAACGCAAAAAGCGATTAAGCTATTAGTGAATTACCAACAGTTAGATGAGAACTTATTGATCACAATTGCAGCAAGAAGTTGGACTGCTCTAAAAGATGATGCAACTCGCAAACTTTATCTTGAAGTATTAGCTAACCAACCGCAAAACTTCTTTAATCAAGTTTTTGCTGATATCGTAGCTATTCCAAGTTTACGAGATTCACTGCTGCTCGATTTAAGAAGTGCTGACCGTAGTGAGAAACTTTCTTCCGCCATCGGCGGATTATTTAGGGCCGTTAGCCAATGATGTCAGATTTTATTTTAATCGTCGCAGTTGTCGTTATTGCTGCATTCTTTTGGCAATTACGTCAAATGGCTGAAATCAGTCGTCGCTATGCTGAAAGATCTTGTGCCAATCAAAAAGTACAATTGTTGGCTATTGCTATGGAATCAGCAAGACCAAGTATTGGTGGCACAACAGGCTTATGTTGGCGTGCAAAATTTATGTTTGAATTCAGTACCGATGGTATTAATCAATACCGCGGTCACATCGATATGCACGGCAAAAAGATAGAAAAGATTAACTGGCCGATATTTCCAGAGCCGGAATGGATGGATGCGCCAATGGCCAAAGGTAAGTTTGGTGGCTGTGGTGGCGCATCAAGCTGCAATTCTGGCAAATGCCGTTAATACGCATACGTTAAGCAAGCCTTCAATTAAGCATCTACTTAATTAAAGTATAAAACGTCCACATGATGAAACGCTATTAGAGGGTTAAGCACACTCTCAATAGCGTTTTTTATTGGCTGAGTATTAGAGTGTGTTGATCTTTTAAGGTTTTTTTGCAGTGAAATTTGCTTAGATTGCTAGGCGGCAATTCACTCGCCGCGCTTAATTCGCTTTTTACCTCGAACAAATTCAACCAGTAAAAATCAACTCGCCCTAGCTGATATCTCGTTTCAATATCAACGTAAGTCGAATTTTAAGCAAAAGAAAGACCGCGGCAATAAATTGTCGCGGTCTCTTATACTCTTGTTAAGCCATCCAGCTATATTTGTGCTCCCTGCACCATCCATGCGTCTAACTTGCTCCGTGCGCTATCCTTATTCAATCCTTGATGTTCCATGTACACTAAAGTACTGTCCCTCTTACTCGATTATCCTTTGACCGAGCCTGCTCAAATCCTTAAGCGTGTCCTTTAAATCATCCTTGGGGTTCTTCCATGACATCCTTGCTTCAATTATCTGCATCCATTGCAATCACTGTTATCCTTAACAGCGTAAATCCATTTTACTGATGTCCAAACATTAAAATCCATTTCACCATAAAGTCTTTCATCATCTCTGATGTCAGTGTCATCCATTAACACTGTCGTTTTCCTTAACGACGCTTTATCGTCCACTTAATTAATGTGCTATAAGTCATCATCCTGATGAGCAACATCAATAACTAAGGTAATAACTAGGGTTCATCCTGAGCAGGCCATTACAACAATCTATTGTAATCAGTCTCATGTTACAGCCACTTGCTAAAATCTTAATTAGCAGCAGTTTTGTTTAAAACTACTAAACACATCCTGTGCTTATCTGCTTCCTTGTCGCTTATTTTAAGCAATATGTGAGTAAATAAATATGCACAAAACACGCAATTAACACAGCAGCAACAAACAGCAAAAGCCAAACTAAAAATTAAACTAACTGATACAACAACTTAAATAAAAACGCTCCAAATAAGCCAATCTAAAAGCGCTAAGTCTCACAGCGCTTGTGAGATATATCTCACAAGGCGAGTGGAAAAGTAAGAAGCTAAGTCTTTTGACCGACTTACATATTTAACATTTACATAGCAGACATGCATTCATAAAAGTAGGCATATATAAAAGTAGGCGTGCATAAATATTGATTTCAATTAAGCATAAAAAAGCGCAACCTAATAAGGTTGCGCTCATTTTACTCTTCGTTAGCTATCCTGCTAAATTGTGCTCCCTGCTCCATCCATGCGACTAACGTGCTCCTTGCTCCATTTTCCTTTTAACTCAATTTCCTTGTACTACCCTTGAAGAGTATTACTTGAGTGTTCATTCCTTTGAATCAGTCTATCCTTGTGACTGAGAGGCTAACTCCTAATATACCGTCCTAGTATTTGCTTCCTGCAATCCTTCATCTTCCTGATGAGGTTCATCCTTGTTTCAGTTAATCATTAACTGAGCTTATGCCCATTCCTTGAGCGTGTCCTAGTTTCATCCTGAAATTGATACGCTCATTCAAAACTAATGAAAAAGCATTTTTATTCACTTTAAGCACTAACTCAATTAACTTTGATTGTGGCTACATCCTGTAACTCACTCAATTAATTCATTGATTGCTTAATAAGTTCATTGTAAATAATAATTGAATTCGAAATCAGCCTAAAAACCATTGAAACAAAATATTCACAAAGTAAATATTACAACCAAATACATAAGTACCTGTTTTTATTTAGCTTTAAATTAAATGGTGAGAAATTAGATAACTCATAACGAAAGAATACCTACACTACTGTGAGATAAGTCTCACAAGCATAGGTAACAGTTAGCTTGAAGTCGAGCCTAAACCAAGGCGCTTTTTTAACATTTGTGCAAACATCACCCAGTCGGCTAGTAAGCTATATAAAGGATATTCAAATGTGGCAGGTCTATTTTTTTCAAATACAAAGTGTCCTACCCAAGCAAAACCATACCCAATAACTGGCAAAAGCCATAATTGCCACCACTGTTGATTCAACAAAGTAACAATGATTAGCACAATGATTAAGGCACTGCCGACATAATGAAGCCTCCGGCAAGTTATGTCTTGATGTTGTGATAAATAGAAAGGATAAAAAGATTTAAAGTCTTGATACTTTTTTTCACTTATCTTTTCATTCATAACCGTCACTCATCTTTTCATCCATAACCGAAGCTAATTGTAATAATATAAATTAACGCAATAATTTTTCTTAAACGATCAGCTACTTCATGAAGTTAGCTAATGGTTAGATAATAGGTAGCTAATAGCTTGTTAACTGAAGCTTTTACTTACTCGGATAAATTAATATTTCACCATCTACGCTACCTATAGAAAGTTCAGATAAATGATTAAAACCTTCGCGGGCAAATAGCTCTGCATGTTTAGGGTTATTCACAAACACCCCAATGCCATCTAAATCAGGCTGTTCATCACACCAACTTAATACTGCTTCGATCAATTTTGCACCGTTACCTTTACTCTGTTCATTAGGGGTTAATGCAATAAATTGCAGGATCCCATATTGCTTACTCGGCAAGCTTTCTAAGATGCTGTGTTCTTTTTTAATTAATGCCTGAGTGGAATTCCAGCCTGTTCCCAGTACCATTTTCAAGCGCCAATGCCAGTAACGGCTTTCCCCTAGCGGCACTTGGTGAGTAATAACACATGCAACGCCAATTAGGCGAACACCATCGAACCAACCAATTAAAGGTTGTTCTTGCTGCCAAAGCTCCGTCAATTCTTCACGAATAGCTGCGCGAAGCTTTTGCTCGTAACTTGCCTGATTTGTTGTAGCAAGTGCTTCAATAAAGAAAGGATCATCATGGTAAGCGTTATAAATAATCGAAGCTGCCACTCGCAAGTCTTCTGCCGTTAAGTAAACGGCTTTATGCTCTGCCAACACGTTCTGTTCCATATTCTCACTCATTGCTAAATCAAGTTGATAGTTACAACTTAACAAGTTTGAAACATATTGCAATTTTAATGCTGTCACCTACGCTTAAAGTTAATTTAATCGCGAAATTTAAGCATAATAACGGGACTATTATGGACACGACTTCAGCTACGCTTGCACACTTATTTGAACAACTCGGTTTAGATGCTACAGAGGCCGGTATCAAGCTTTTTCTGTCACAACATAGTATTGATGCCAATACCAAGTTAACCGATGCAAGCTTTTGGAATCATGCTCAGAAAGCATTTTTAGAAGAGAGTTTAAAAGAAGACGCCCAGTGGTCTGAACTCGTGGACCAACTGGACGTTCTTTTAAGGCAATAGCTAAGATTCTATCTAAAATTGCATAGCCATAAAATATTGATAAAAACTTACCCAACTAATGGCTGGTATTAAATCTTTTGATACGCGGTTTCACCCCAACCCACTAATTTATTGTCACTTATGACTACTGGGGTACATTCATCTTTAGTGGTTTTGCCATCGCCTTTACTCCACTGCGTACGATAGAAAAGCACATTCACTTC
Source organism: Shewanella sp. 10N.286.51.B7 (assembly GCF_002873615.1). Classification (NCBI taxonomy): domain Bacteria; kingdom Pseudomonadati; phylum Pseudomonadota; class Gammaproteobacteria; order Alteromonadales; family Shewanellaceae; genus Shewanella; species Shewanella sp. 10N.286.51.B7. Next base: position 46,348 of record NZ_MCUF01000032.1, on the reverse strand, counting down.
TTTCTTCGGACTTTCAGCATCAGCTTGAGTCACGTAAGCTTCACTAAAATCTGCTGTGCCCATTAAAATAGTGACTTGATCGCGCGCCATACCAATGGTTAATTTTGATAAGTTAGTTCTATTAGTTTGTTGCTGTTTTTCCCAGTAAGAATCACTACGATTACCTTCATGATCACCAACATTCAACACACAACCACTCAAAGAAAGGCTACTCACAGCCATTAAAAATGCTAAACCCAATTTTGTTTTCATGATACTTCCCTTTTATTAAAATGATTCTCACGTAATTACTACTCAAACTGCTTTTGAGATACGTTATAATGTTGTCAATTATCATTAAGCTAAAACCGTGCCAAAATTTATACAATTGATTTTATTAAGTTTTATAAATATCTAATTGGCGGTTGAGCATTTTCACTAATCAATATTGAGGGTTTTCACCAATTATGAGTCCAATCGAACAGGTCCTCGCAGCGGCAAAAACTATCGCAATGAATGGTCATACACCAACAATGGCATTGATTAAGGGGAAATTAGGTGGCCGAGTACCTATGCCAATTCTTATTCAAGGCTTACAGCAATTCAAAGCCATTCCGAAAGAACAATGGCAAACCTTGCCAGACTTAGGCGATGCGCTTGAAACAACTAAACAAGCAACAAATGATGCACCTAGTATGATTGAGCAACAATTAATGGCTCAAATGCAGCAAATGAAAATTGAATTTGAAGCTAAAATAGAATCACTAGAAAAGCGTGTTTTACAGCTTGAAAATAAACAATAACGATTGAAGTACAACAGTATTTTCATTTAAATATATGAGTCTGCTGACACAAAATGAGTGCCTTAACTTGTGTGCTCACATTGACTTAGTACACTCACATTAATTTAGTACACTCACGTTGATTTAGTGCACTCACATTGATTTAGTGCACTCACATTGATTTAGTGCACTGGAACCTTGTCATTTTACAGCCCAAGAATTGAACGGAAACCCCATGTTTGTCACAGAGCTCAGATTTGAATGTTTTGCGGATACCACGATAACCGCAGCCGAGAAAGCCATTAACCATTACCTCGAATCATTAAGAGCAAACGGTCAAATTTTAGGAAGAGAATTCGCTGTTGCATTTAACGAAGGTGAGTTTAAAGTCAGGTTGTTAATGCCGGAAAAAACCAGTTTATCGAGCCGTCATAACAGCCCTTGGACTAAACAAGCTTTACTGCAATTGACTGAAGCAAAGTTACTTGCGCCACGTGAGAAGTACATTGGCCAAGACATTAATTCAGAACAAAGTAATGAAGAAGCACCAAGTTGGCAGGTGCTTTATACCAGTTATGTTCATATGTGTTCGCCACTACGTAGCGGCGATAACTTGTTACCTATTCCGTTATATCAAATCCCTGCCACATTTAATGGCGACCACAAAAGAGTGATCCGCTGGCAAACAGAGTGGCAAGCCTGTGATGAATTACAAATGGCTGCAGCGACTCAAGCTGAGTTTGCCGCTCTAGAAGAAATCACCAGCCATAAAAGCGACCTATTTAGACGCGGTTGGGATATACGCGGCAGAGTCGAATTTATCACTAAAATTCCAACCTACTATTACTTATATCGTGTAGGTGGTGAAAGCCTAGCCAAAGAGAAAGAACGAGCTTGTCCTAAATGTGGCTCGAAGGAATGGCGTTTAAATGAGCCATTACTCGATATGTTCCATTTTCGATGTGAGCCTTGTCGAATCGTGTCTAATATTTCTTGGGATCATCAGTAAGCTTGTACTCATAAGCCCTTAGCTAATAAGCCTTTAGCTAATAACTTCTTAATTAATAACCTCTTAGGCTATAAGCCTGCGGTTCAAAAAAGCCTGACTTATAATGAGTAAGCCAGGCTTTTATTTTCACATCACGCTAAACGCGCTGATTGATCATTTACGTTTCAGTAAATCATTACACATCATCTTCATTCGCTGCCAAATTCCAGGGTGAGCGACATAATTGTCTTCAACAATAGGTGCAACTGGTGGCATAACGCGCGGCGATAATGCATCGATGAATTCGGCTAAACTGTCAGCCAGTTGGTCTTTAGGTTTATCACCAGGAATTTCAATCCACACACTGCCGTCTTCATTATTTACGGTGATCATTTGGTCACTATCACCTAATACACCCACAAACCAAGTTGGCGCTTGCTTAAGCTTTTTCTTCATCATGAGATGACCGATCACATTTTGTTGCAAAGATTCAAAGTCTTGCTGATTCCAAACTTGGAGTAATTCACCCTCACCCCATGTTGAATCAAAATACAAAGGTGCAGAAAAATACTCACCATAAAATGCATTAATATCTTGATGTAATTTGAGCTCTAAAGCGTGTTCTACATTACTGAAATCAGAGCTATTTTTACGTTTAACAGCCTTCCAGGAAACGGCTTCATCTGATTCAAGATCATACTTACCTACAATGCAGGCGGATCCTTGCCCAAGTGGGAAATAACGGGGAAACTCGCCTAATACATCCTGATAAGCTTGAATATAACGGCTAGAAAAATGATCCAATGAAGTTGAACAAGACACTTAAGATGCTCCAATTTTGGGTTATAATATAAGTCTATTTTGACACGGAAACAGACTAGATGACACACAATCACGACCCCTATAGTGATGCAGAGGCACTTAAAGGACTCACTTTAGGCCAAACGACGCAATATCAAGCAGAATATGATGCTTCACTGCTGCAAGGGGTTCCTCGTAAACTGAATCGAGATGCCATTGAATTAACTGATACGCTTCCTTTTCAAGGTGCTGATATTTGGACAGGTTACGAGCTGTCTTGGCTAAATGCCAAGGGTAAACCCATGGTCGCTATTATTGAAGTTTACTTAGCGATTGAAAGTGATAATTTAATCGAATCCAAATCTTTTAAGCTATATCTCAACAGCTACAATCAGACACGATTTGACAGTGTTGAACAAGTGCAGCAAACATTAGTTACCGACTTAAGCCTCTGTGCTAATGGTAACGTCAGCGTCAAAGTCATTGAGCCAAAGCATTTTAATACCCAGCGTATTGTTGAATTGCCGGGTCACTGTATTGACGAGCTTGATATTGAAGTAGATGACTATCAGTTTAAACCTGAGTATCTTGAAAACAGCACTGATGATAAACACGTAGCAGAAACGCTGACTTCAAACCTGCTAAAGTCGAATTGCCTTATCACCTCACAGCCTGATTGGGGCAGCGTAATGATCCGTTATCAAGGCCCTAAAATTGACCGTGAAAAACTGCTGCGCTATTTAATTTCTTTCCGCCAGCATAACGAGTTTCATGAGCAATGTGTCGAGCGTATTTTTACCGATTTAAAGCGCTATTGTGAATGCACAAAACTAACGGTTTATGCCCGCTATACACGTCGTGGTGGTTTAGATATTAATCCATTCAGAAGTGACTTTGAGCAGCCACCAGAAACTCACCGTTTAGCTAGACAGTAAGCTGTGTAGTGACAAATAAAAACGGATTAAGCGCGGCAAGTGAATTGCCGCCTTGCAATCTAGCAAAATGCGTTTTTATTGTTCGATACTTTTTTGCTAACCTAAGCTCAAAAGATGTCGAAAAAGTTAACTTGTTTAGCCTTCACAACAACCTTATTTTCAGCCCCGCAATCGACACTGATCGCAAATCGATATGTTTGATCAATCCTGCCTAAATAACATTGCCAATTGGATGCGGTGACATATTGCTTTGTGTCGGTTTCACACAGCAAACTCAGTGGAATGCTATCAGACAATAACAACTCCTTGTTTAGTAACTTATAAGTACTTGACGCCATATGCGCATCTGGCACTTTATGAGTTACTGACAATGGTTCATGTGAAACTGGCAAAGGACAAAATTGTAGGTTCTTGAGGTCAAATGCAAACGATTTAAGTGACAATGCCAAGCCTAGGCCTTTGGCTTTTATGTAAGATTCTTTTAAAGACCATAAATCAAAGAAGCGTTCTCGCTGTTGATTTTCTGGTAACGCCAATAACGCAGACTCTTCTGGGGATGAGAAGTAGTGATGTAAAATGGCATGAATGTTAGTACTGTTTCGGCGACGTTCTATATCAACGCCAAAATCAACACCAAACTCTTCTGCAATCACTGAGTCTGCACTCTTAAAGACAATAGTATTAGAGTCAGCAGCATTAGAATCAATCGTATTTTGGATCACGCCAATCAACAGCCACTCACCGCTATGGCTGACATTAAACTGAATGCCCGTTTGCTTATATTGCGCAGCTGATAACCTTGGTTTCCCCTTCTCACCATATTCAAATTGCCACTGCTGCGGCGTAATATCTGCAAATTGGGACAACACTGCACGTAAATATCCACGTACCATCAAACCTTGTTCTCTGGCTGATTGTTGAATAAAGCGATCGACTTTAGTCAGTTCATTTTCAGGCAGCCATGAACGCACGATAGATGCACTACAATCATCGAGTAAATCAGTATTAAGAGAACAATAAAACAGTTGAATGGTGGTAGAAGACTGCAAATTAAGCTCACACAGAGTAACAATAGCGTATTGTCGCTTTTTTTAGGGGCTTGTTTCAACTAGCAGCCTATCTGTTTGTTGCAATAAAAAAGAGCTAAGCCAAGCTTAACCCTTTTATTTTTCGGTCAATAGGTATTGCAAGAGTTACTCAAGCAATTAACCTGCTAATGCTTGAATAGATTTACGCTTATATCAAAAAGTACTTTTATCAAAGAGAGCTTATATCCAAGATATGCTTATATCAAAGAGTGCTTTTATCAACTAACGCGTTAATTGACTTATAAGCTAACTAACCACAGCCTTGAGCTCTTTTTGTGGCAATACATCGTAACGACTGAATTGCATCGAGAACTGACCATCTCCTCCCGTCATCGATTTTAGCCGAGTAGAATAGTTACTCACATTGGCTAGCGGCGCTTCTACATTAACTTCCACTAAACCTTTACTGTTAGCCTGTGTGCCACACACAATACCGCGGGCAGAACTAATGTCACCGGTGATCTCACCGACATGGGTTTGCGCTACTTGAATATTCATATCAACTATCGGCTCTAACATTACAGGTTGCGCTAATTTCACTGCCTCCATAAAAGCTCTTTTACCTGCCATAACAAAGGCTATTTCTTTTGAGTCAACGCTGTGATGCTTGCCATCAAGCACGGTCACTTTGATATCTTGCAGCGGGTATCCTCCTAACTCTCCGACGAGCATGGCTTCACGAACGCCCTTTTCAACTGCTGGAATATACTGACTAGGCACCGAGCCACCCACCACTTTAGAGACAAACTCAAAACCTTGCCCACGAGCAAGAGGCTCAACTTTTAACTCAACCTCACCAAACTGGCCTGAACCACCAGATTGCTTTTTATGGCGATAACGAAATTCAGCCTCGCCCATAATGGTTTCCCGATACGCAATGGCAGGAATGTCGGTTTCCATATCAACATTAAATAGATTCTGCGCTTTCTCCAATGCAATTTGCAGATGTAAATCCCCTTGTCCTTGCAATACAGTTTGGCCTTCAGCTTCATTGCGACTGATTTGCAAACTAGGATCTTCTGCCACTAACTTATGTAACACTTCCGATATTTTTTGCTCATCACCGCGGCGTTTTGCAGATACCGCTAAGCCAAAAATAGGCTGCGGGAATTTGAGCTCCGGTAAATGGAATTCATCTTCATCATGACTGTCATGCAGCACTGCGCCTACTGTCAACTCTTCCAATTTAGCGATGGCGCAGATATCTCCTGGTAACGCTTGGTTCACATTGATTTGTTTGTCACCTTGCAACTTCATTAAATGAGACACTTTAAACGGCTTACGACCGCTACCAATAAACAATTTCATTCCCACAGAAATCGTACCTTGATACAAGCGGAAAACCCCCATACGTCCAAAAAACGGATCTATCGCCACCCTAAATACATGAGCTAAAACATGGTCTGAGGCTTTTTGTGTGACATTAACTGGCTTAGCATCATCACCAAACCCTTTAATAAATTGTGGTGAGTTAGCTTCAAGCGGGCTAGGCATTAATTTAATCAGCATTTCTAATAACGAGCCAATACCAATATCTTGCTCTGCACTGGTAAAACAAACTGGCACTAGGTGCCCCATTCTTAATGCTGTTTCTAATGGTGCATGTAATTGCTCAGGGCTTAGTGATTCCCCCTGCTCGAGATAAAGCTCCATTAAGGCTTCATCTTCTTCTAATACGGTATCGACTAGCTCATCTCTGGCTTGGGTAGGGCTACTGAATAGCGTCGATGTGGTTTCATCACAATGTAAATAACAATCAACAACTGAATCCACAACGCCATCAGCATTGGTATGAGGTAAATTAACCGGCAAACAACGATGACCAAATTGATGCTGAATATCCATCATCACTTCTGACACGTTTGTTTCATTGCCATCCATATGATTAATCGCAATGATCACCGCTTTACCTTGACGGCGCGCTGCTTCAAAAGCGCGTTTAGTGACAGATTCAATGCCGACACCTGCATTGACGACCAATAACACCGACTCAACGCCGGGTAAGGGTAATAGTGCACGACCAAAAAAGTCAGGTAATCCAGGAGTATCGATAAAATTGATGTGATGCGATTGATAATCAAGATTTAAAAAGGAAGGTTCTAAACTGTGGCGGTGGGATTTTTCTTGGGCAGTGAAATCAGCATGATTTGTACCCTTATCGACCCTGCCTTTTAAAGTGATTGCATCAGCGCTAAAGAGTAATGCCTCAAGTAATGAGGATTTCCCTGCGCCAGTGTGTCCGAGCACTGCCAGATTGCGGATTTGCTCAGTGGTAAACTCAGCCATGATGGCCTCCTTTGTTCACATTATTAAACTATCCATATTTTGTCTTTGTATGTTTACAGCTGCCTATTATTTGCACTCAAACCAGTATACGACTGAAAGAAAGTGAATAAATTGACCTAGATCAGTCTTTACACCGACCCCATTTTTCATAACAAAATCACCCATTCAGCTTACAAGTGTTAGCTAGTTCTGGTCGTATCAGTGATTAATTAGTTTCGGGTGATTGTATCGACCTGAAACCTCAGGTACTCTGCATGCTCGTTTATGCTAAAACACTAATAATGAAGATGAACAAACGTTAATCTTCATTATGATTTTAAGAGTCCCAATAGATTGTACGGAGTATTCATTCTGCTATGGCCGTCCTTAAATGACAGCAAACCGACAAGCTAAATCTGCCATGAAAAAACCTGGCAAAAAAGTATCTTCCGATTGTGATGCGGCAAACACACCAGTGCGCCATCGCAATGCAACAACGACACCTGAAATGCGTCAATTCATTCAGACTTCCGAGTTTACTGTCAGCCAGTTAGCTAAAATTCTTAATATTACTGAAGCAACAGTTAGAAAGTGGCGCAAGCGAGACTCAATAAGTGATACACCTAATACCCCACATCATTTAAAAACCACCCTTTCACCAATGGAAGAGTATGTGGTTGTCGGGTTGCGCTATCAATTGAAAATGCCCTTAGATAGGCTGCTAAAAGTCACCCAACAGTTCATCAATGAAAACGTATCTCGCTCTGGTTTAGCCCGTTGTCTTAAACGTTACGGTGTATCCAAACTCGATGAATTTGAAAGCCCTTTTGTACCTGAACGATATTTTAATCAGTTACCTATTGTTCAGGGTACAGATGTAGCGACTTATACCTTAAACCCTGAAACTCTGGCTAACACCCTTGCTCTACCAGAGGCTACGCCCGATAACGTGGTACAAGTGGTTTCATTAACCATTCCACCGCAACTGACACAAGCAGACAGTTATTCAATTTTACTCGGTGTCGATTTTGCAACCGACTGGGTTTATCTCGACATCTATCAAGACAACCACACACAAGCGACCAATCGATATATCGCTTATGTGTTAAAGCACGGACCGTTTCATCTACGTAAGTTACTCGTCAAAAATTACCATACATTTTTAGCTCGTTTTCCTGGTGCAACTGCAGCAGAAAACGCGCCTCAAAATAATAAATCAGCTAAGGATAAGCTGAGTACTGGAGACTCAAAATGAGCCAAACACCTACTAATCCTGAGACGCCCTCTCAAGAAAACAGTCAATCTCAAGATTCGAGATTAAATAAACGCCTTAAAGACATGCCAATTGCCATTGTTGGCATGGCAAGCATTTTTGCAAATTCGCGTTACCTGAATAAATTTTGGGATTTAATCAGTGAAAAAATTGATGCGATTACCGAAGTGCCTGAGTCGCACTGGCGTCCTGAAGATTACTTTGATGCTGATAAATCAACGCCAGATAAAAGCTACTGTAAACGTGGTGGCTTTATTCCAGAAGTGGACTTTAATCCAATGGAGTTTGGCCTGCCACCAAATATTTTAGAACTGACTGATACTTCACAGCTGCTTTCGCTAGTCATTGCCAAAGAAGTGCTTGCAGATGCGGGCGTGACCTCTGAGTACGATACTGACAAAATCGGTATTACGCTGGGTGTGGGTGGCGGTCAAAAGATCAATGCAAGCTTAACGGCGCGCCTGCAATACCCAGTGCTTAAAAAGGTATTTAAAAGCAGCGGCCTAAGTGATGCTGACAGCGATATGCTGATCAAAAAATTCCAAGACCAGTACATTCACTGGGAAGAAAACTCATTCCCAGGCTCACTAGGTAATGTTATTGCAGGTCGTATTGCTAACCGCTTCGATTTAGGCGGCATGAACTGTGTGGTTGACGCTGCATGTGCAGGTTCGCTTGCAGCAATGCGTATGGCATTAACTGAGCTGGTTGAAGGCCGCAGTGAAATGATGATCACTGGTGGTGTGTGTACCGATAACTCACCTTCAATGTACATGAGCTTTTCAAAAACCCCAGCGTTCACGACCAATGAAACGATTCAACCATTTGATATCGATTCAAAAGGCATGATGATTGGTGAAGGTATCGGCATGGTAGCCCTTAAGCGCCTTGAAGATGCAGAACGTGATGGTGACCGTATTTACTCAGTCATTAAAGGTGTTGGCGCTTCATCAGACGGTAAGTTCAAAAGTATTTATGCTCCACGCCCTGAAGGCCAAGCAAAAGCACTAAAACGTGCTTATGATGATGCAGGTTTTGCCCCTGAAACCGTTGGCTTAATTGAAGCACACGGTACAGGCACTGCAGCAGGTGATGTAGCCGAATTCAATGGTCTTAAATCAGTATTTGGTGAAAATGACCCGACCAAACAGCACATTGCGTTAGGTTCGGTTAAATCACAAGTGGGACACACTAAATCTACCGCTGGTACTGCTGGTGTGATTAAAGCTGCGCTTGCACTGCACCACAAAGTGCTGCCGCCAACCATTAACGTCTCAAAGCCAAACCCTAAACTAAACGTTGAAGATTCACCGTTTTTCGTTAATACCGAAACCCGTCCTTGGATGCCTCGCCCTGACGGCACACCACGTCGTGCTGGTATTAGCTCATTTGGTTTTGGTGGCACTAACTTCCACTTAGTCTTGGAAGAATATAGTCCAGAACACAGCCGTGATGACAAATACCGTCAACGCCAAGTGGCTCAAAGCTTATTAATTAGTGCTGATAACAAAGCAGCCTTAATTGCAGAAGTGAATAAGTTAACCGCTGAAATCAGCGCACTTAAAGGTACTGACAATAGCAGTATTGAGCAAGCAGAGCTCACGCGCATTGCCAAGCAATATGCAGTGACTAAAATTGAAGATTCCGCTGCCCGCTTAGGTCTTGTGGTATCAAGCCTTACCGAGCTAACCACTCAGCTTGGTTTAGCGTTAAAGCAACTTAATAACGATTCAGAAGCATGGCAATTGCCATCGGGTACCAGTTACCGCTCATCAGCACTCATCACTGTGACAACTAAGGGTAAAAAAGCGACTAGCGAACCAAAAGTCGCAGCGTTATTTGCCGGCCAAGGCTCGCAATACGTCAACATGGGTATTGAAGTCGCTTGTCATTTCCCTGAAATGCGTCAGCAACTGATCAAAGCCGATAAAGTGTTTGCAAGCTTTGACAAAACACCACTATCACAAGTGATGTTCCCTATTCCTGCTTTTGAAAAAGCAGATAAAGATGCACAAGCGGCATTACTCACCAGCACCGACAATGCGCAAAGTGCTATTGGCGTAGTCAGCATGAGTCAGTATCAGTTACTGAGTCAGGCAGGCTTTAGCGCGGATATGTTTGCAGGTCATAGCTTTGGTGAGCTTTCAGCATTATGTGCCGCTGGGGTAATTTCAAATGATGATTACTATCAGCTTTCATATGCTCGCGGCGCAGCTATGGCTTCATCGGCTATAGATAAAGACGGTAATGAATTAGATAAAGGCACCATGTACGCCATTATCTTGCCAGCTAATGATGCAGATGCTGCAAACAGCGATAACATCGCTAAGTTAGAAACCTGTATTGCTGAATTTGACGGTGTAAAAGTCGCTAATTACAACTCTGCGACTCAGCTTGTTATCGCAGGCCCTACAGAGTCTTGTGCACAAGCAGCTAAAGCCATTAGCACATTAGGCTTTAAAGCCATTGCGCTGCCTGTCTCTGGCGCATTCCATACGCCACTTGTAGGACATGCACAAAAGCCATTCGCTAAAGCCATCGATAAAGCCAAGTTTACTGCCAGCAAGGTTGAATTATTCTCAAATGCCAGCGGTGAAAAACATCCAACGGATGCTAAGTCGATTAAAGCGGCATTTAAACAGCACATGCTACAGTCGGTTCGCTTTACTGATCAGTTAAACAGCATGTATGACGCTGGAGCGCGTGTATTTGTTGAATTCGGGCCTAAAAATATCTTGCAGAAACTGGTTGAAGCCACGCTAGGTAACAAAGCAGAAAGCGTATCAGTGATTAGCATCAACCCCAATCCGAAAGGTAACAGCGATCTGCAGTTACGTATTGCGGCTATGCAACTTAACGTTCTTGGCGCACCGCTAACGGAGGTTGATCCTTATCAAGCAGAAATCGCCGCCCCTGCAGTGCCGAAAGGCATGAACGTCAAGCTAACAGCTTCAAACCATATCAGTGCACCAACCCGCGCTAAAATGGAAAAATCATTAACCACTGGCAAAGTCACTTCACAAATTGTTGAAACTATTGTCGAAAAAGTGGTTGAAGTACCGGTTGAAAAAGTAGTAGAGAAAATCGTGGAAAAAGAAGTCATTAAAACAGAATACGTTGAAGTTGCCGCATCAGGTTCAACTGCAGTGTCTAACGCTGCTGCTCAAGCGCCTCAAAAAATAGCACCTCAAGCTCCAGCACAAAGTGCTCCAGCTTCAGGCAGCTTAGAAGCGTTCTTCAATGCACAACAGCAAGCAGCTGATTTACATCAGCAGTTCTTAGCCATTCCACAGCAATATGGTGACACCTTTACTCATCTAATGGCCGAGCAAAGTAAAATGGCTGCTGCAGGACATGCTATTCCTGAGAGCCTACAACGCTCAATGGAGCTATTCCACCAGCATCAAGCTCAAACACTACAAAGTCATACTTTGTTCCTTGAGCAACAAGCACAGTCAAGCCAAAACGCATTAAGCATGCTGACTGGTCAAGCACCAGTAGCGACAGCGCCTGTTGTTGCAGTTCCTGTTATCAATACTCCTAGAGTTAATGCGCCTATCGCTGCAACTCCAGTGATTACTGCGCCAGCACCAGTCGTTGAAGCTGTAAAAGTAGCCGCTCCAGTACAAGCGCCTGTTTCCAAACCTGCCGCTATGGCTGCTCCAGCGCCACGTATTGAACCAGTAAAAGCACCTGCCCCAATTACAGCTCCTGTCGTTGCGCCGGTAGTTGCAGCAGCGCCTGCAGGTTTAAACGCAGAAACAGTGCTGAACACTATGCTCGAAGTCGTTGCTGAAAAGACCGGTTACCCGACTGAAATGCTTGAATTAAGCATGGATATGGAAGCAGACCTTGGTATCGATTCAATCAAGCGTGTTGAAATTCTAGGAACCGTTCAAGACGAACTACCAACGCTACCAGAGTTAAGCCCTGAAGATTTAGCTGAATGTCGTACACTTGGCGAAATCGTTGATTATATGAACAGTAAGCTACCCGCTGAAGGGACTCAAATAGCAGCTCAAACTGCTGTTGCAGCACCAGCATCAGGTCTTAGCGCAGAAACCGTGCTTAATACAATGCTTGAAGTCGTAGCTGAAAAAACCGGTTACCCAACTGAAATGCTTGAACTGAGCATGGATATGGAAGCAGACCTTGGTATTGATTCAATCAAACGTGTTGAGATTTTAGGTACAGTTCAAGACGAACTACCAACACTGCCAGAATTGAGCCCTGAAGATTTAGCTGAGTGTCGTACCCTTGGCGAAATTGTTTCTTATATGAACTCTAAGCTACCAGCTGAAGACTCTAAACTTCCTACAAGTGCCGCTGAAGCCTCTCAGCTACCAACTGCTGGTTCTGCTCCAGTAGGTTTAAGCGCTGAACAAGTTCAAAGCACCATGATGACTGTGGTTGCTGAAAAGACGGGTTACCCAACTGAAATGCTTGAACTGAGCATGGATATGGAAGCGGATTTAGGTATTGATTCAATCAAGCGTGTTGAAATTTTAGGTACCGTTCAAGATGAACTGCCAACACTGCCAGAATTGAGCCCTGAAGATTTAGCTGAGTGTCGTACCTTAGGCGAAATCGTTTCTTATATGAACTCTAAGCTGCCAGCTGAAGGCTCTAAACTTCCTACAAGTGCCGCTGAAGGCTCTCAGCTACAAACTGCTGGTTCTGCTCCAGTAGGTTTAAGCGCTGAACAAGTTCAAAACACCATGATGACTGTGGTTGCTGAAAAGACGGGTTACCCAACTGAAATGCTTGAGTTGAGCATGGATATGGAAGCGGATTTAGGTATCGACTCAATCAAACGTGTTGAGATTCTAGGTACCGTTCAAGATGAACTACCAACACTGCCAGAACTTAACCCTGAAGATTTAGCTGAGTGTCGTACCCTTGGTGAGATCGTCAGCTACATGAACAGTAAGCTTCCAGCAGTCAGTACAACTACTGTTAATGCACCAGTGACGCCAGCTGCTCCTGTTGCCAATGGTTTATCTGCTGAAACAGCCTTGAGCGCCCCGTCAGGTTTATCTGCAGAGCAAGTTCAAAACACCATGATGACTGTGGTTGCAGAAAAGACCGGTTACCCAACTGAAATGCTTGAGTTAAGCATGGATATGGAAGCGGATTTAGGCATCGACTCAATCAAACGTGTTGAGATTTTAGGTACTGTTCAAGACGAGCTACCAGGCTTGCCAGAGCTTAACCCTGAAGATTTAGCTGAGTGTCGTACACTTGGTGAAATCGTCAGCTACATGAACAGCAAGCTTCTTCCTACAAGTGCAGCCGCAGGCGCTAATACACAGGCCGCAGCAGGCGCTTCTCAAGTAGCAGCTCCAGCAGTTAGTGGTTTATCAGCTGAGACAGCCCTGAGCGCCCCGTCAGGTTTATCTGCAGAGCAAGTTCAAAGCACTATGATGACTGTGGTTGCTGAAAAGACCGGCTACCCAACGGAAATGCTTGAACTAAGCATGGATATGGAAGCGGATTTAGGCATCGACTCAATCAAGCGAGTTGAAATCTTAGGTACTGTTCAAGACGAACTACCTGGCTTACCAGACCTAAACCCTGAAGATTTAGCAGAATGTCGCACTTTAGGCGAAATCGTTAGCTACATGAACAGCAAACTAACGACAAGCAGTGTTGTGAACACTGCAGCATCAACGGCAGCTGCACCAACAGCCACAGCAGATTTAGCAAACGACTTACCTCCTCATCAGGAAGTCGCACTAAAAAAGCTACCAGCGGCGGATAAGTTAGTTGACTGTTTTTCAAAAGACGCATGTATCGTTATCAATGATGACGGTCATAACGCAGGTGTTTTAGCTGAAAAATTAGTAGCAACAGGCCTAACCGTCGCCGTTATTCGTAGCCCTGAATCTGTGACATCTGCGCAATCACCGCTAAGTAGCGATATTGCCAGCTTCACTTTATCAGCGGTTAATGATGATGCAATTAGCGATGTAATAGCTCAAATCAGTAAGCAACATAAGATTGCAGGTTTTGTTCACCTGCAGCCTCAACTCGCAACATCAGGCAACTTACCATTAAGTGATGCTGGATTTATCGCAGTTGAGCAAGCTTTCTTGATGGCAAAACATCTACAAAGTCGTTTTAGCGAATTAGCACAATCACAACGCGTAAGCTTTATGACAGTGAGCCGTATTGATGGTGGTTTTGGTTATTTAAATACCACTGAACTGGCAAAAGCTGAGCTTAACCAGGCTGCTTTATCTGGTCTCACCAAAACCCTCGCCCATGAGTGGCCAAACGTGTTTTGTCGAGCATTAGATATTGCACCAAGTTTTGAAGCTGTTGAGCTTGCTCAAGCAGTGATTGCAGAGCTTTATGATGTTGAAACAAGCATTGCAGAAGTCGGTGTTAGCGACCAAGGTCGTCACACACTCACAGCAACAACAGCGGCGCAAACTCGCTACCAAACAACATCGCTCAATAGTAGTGACACAGTGCTTGTTACTGGCGGCGCAAAAGGCGTGACATTTGAATGCGCCCTAACCCTTGCTAAGCAAACAAAGTCACACTTTATTCTTGCAGGTCGTAGTGAACATTTGGCAGCAAACTTGCCGACTTGGGCACAAAACAAGCAAGCATCTGAGCTGAAAGCTGCGGCAATTAAGTTTATTCAATCACAAGGTGACAAACCAACGCCTAAGCAAATTGATGCCTTAGTTTGGCCGATAACCAGCAGTTTGGAAATTGATCGTTCACTCGCAGCCTTTAAAGCCGTTGGCGCAAGTGCTGAATACATCAGCATGGACGTCAGTTCAGATGCAGCGATTAAACAGTCATTAGCAGGTCTTAAGCCAATTACTGGCATCATTCATGGTGCTGGCGTACTTGCCGATAAACACATTCAAGACAAAACCTTAGCCGAGTTAGGCCGCGTTTATGGCACTAAAGTGTCGGGTTTTGCCGGAATCATCAATGCGATTGATGCTAGCCAACTAAAACTGGTTGCTATGTTCTCATCTGCAGCGGGTTTCTATGGCAATACGGGTCAAAGTGATTACTCAATGTCGAATGAGATCCTTAACAAGACAGCACTTCAACTTGCAGCGAACTACCCGCAAGCAAAAGTGATGAGCTTTAACTGGGGGCCTTGGGACGGCGGTATGGTCAGTTCAGCCTTAAAGAAAATGTTTGTTGAACGCGGCGTATACGTGATTCCACTCGATAAAGGCGCAAACTTGTTTGCTCACAGTCTATTGTCTGAGTCTGGCGTACAGCTATTAATCGGTTCAAGTATGCAAGGTTCAGCATCAACTGAAGGCGCTGCTGTAAAAAAGCTTAATGCGGACTCTTCGCATAATGCCGAGGGTTCGCTGATTCTTTCTTTAAATAATGCTGCAAGTCACCGTGTTGTGAGTAACACGGTGAGTGTTGAACGAGTACTAAATCCTGTTGCAATGCCTTTCATTGAAGATCATTGCATCGCGGGTAATCCGGTACTACCAACAGTGTGCGCCATACAATGGATGCGTGAAACTGCGCAGCAATTGTGTGGCCTGCCTGTATTGGTTCAAGATTATAAGCTGCTAAAAGGCATTATTTTCGAGACTAAAGAGCCACAAGTATTAACGCT
The DNA here is from genome assembly GCF_002873615.1 of Shewanella sp. 10N.286.51.B7. Lineage (NCBI taxonomy): Bacteria > Pseudomonadati > Pseudomonadota > Gammaproteobacteria > Alteromonadales > Shewanellaceae > Shewanella > Shewanella sp. 10N.286.51.B7. The sequence goes on along the minus strand of NZ_MCUF01000032.1, from coordinate 30,628 downwards.
GAAACTGACGCAAACTGAATCAGGCTTAACAGCACTGATTGCTAGTCGCATGCAAAGTGATGATGTGGATAGTTTGCTTAGACCTCAGTATCAAGCCAGCCTCCTTGTTAATGAGAAAGTTGTTAATGAGAAGCTCGGAAATGTCGCTGTTTCAGACACGCTACCAACAGTGGCAAAAGACGCCCAACAGTTAGTTGAGTCAGGCAAAATCATCAGCACAGATAGCGAGCTATATAGCAACGGCAGCTTATTCCACGGCCCTCGCCTTCAAGGAATAAAGCAGCTGTTAATTGCCGACGATAAGCAGTTGGTTTGTTCGGTTGAATTACCACAAATTGATGCTAAAGATTGTGCAAGCTTTACGCCGCAAACAGGTTTAGGTGGTAGTCAGGCTTTCGCTGAAGATTTGCTACTGCAAGCCATGTTAGTGTGGGCGCGTATCAAGCATGATGCAGCCAGCTTACCGTCAACTATTGGTGAGTTAACCACTTATGCACCGTTTGCATCAGGTGACAGTGGCTACTTAGTGCTGAATGTGGTTAAAAGTACCAGTCGCTCATTAACGGCTGACATTGCTTTATATCATCAAGATGGCCGTCTAAGTTGTACGATGACAAACGCTAAAACGACAATCAGCAAAAGCTTAAATGAGGCTTTTTTAGCCCCAGCTAAAGCATTAGCTGATTTGCAGGAGTCTGTGTGAGTAATCAAACTCTTTCTGCACAAAAAGTACAGTCTACAACATCAGCAAGTGCGGCTAACATGCGCATCGCGTTAAAGTTAGTGGCGAATGAGTCTTTCTCATTCGCCGCGCAAGCTGAAATGAACAGCTCTGCTTTTGCTGCCATCAAGTCATGTTCTTTAGCTGACAGTATTGGTTTGTCAGCTATCGTGCTTGAAATTGATGTCTCATCGTTAGACGACACATCAGCCCCCGCAAACCAAGCTATCAGTTTTAGTGACTATTTAGCCCAAGCAATTGTTCATATAGAACAACAGCAAAGTGTGCTACTCAGCCACCCTGCTATGCCTTATCGTTTATTAATGATGCCAGCTATTGTTGCTGCTAAGCATCGCTGCCACCCCCATGCTTATTTAACAGGTATGGGCGATGATAGTAATGCAAAAACAGCAACCTCTAAGGCATTATCTCAAGCGAAACGCGCTCATATCAGCCCAATCCAAGTGGATGCGACTCATTGCAACAGCTATAAAGATAAGTTTGCTGAATTGATAACGCTAGTTGGCAACATTGCAGCACGAAGCATGCCTGAAACGCCAGCTAACCTCACTGCAGACAGTTCAACATACTGGTTCAGTGAAATGCATCAAAGCCGCGTGGCTTGCTTCAATATCACTGAAGGCGCTCATCATCATGCAGCTGTGTTAGTTCAAGGAACTGAGCTTGCCCAGGCAAAATCCATGCTGGATGAAAAGCGGATATTTATCCCTTTATCTGCAGATAATTTGCAAGCGTTCAAATTGCAATTAACAGACTTACACGCCCAACTTGATAGCATGAAATCGCAGTCAGATAACATCATGACTTTAATGCTCACTCAGCTTGAAAAGTTTGCTAACAATAACGCGTTATCGGCCGTGATCATGGCGAACTCGGCAGCTGCAGCTTTTACTGAAGCCGAAGCCATGCTATTGGCTGTTGAAACAGCATTAAATAACAACACAACAGAACTCGATTACAAAACGCCGTCTGGGAGCTGTTTACATACTTCATCCCTACAAAAAGATGCGCATAGTGGCGTCTGTTTTGTCTACCCCGGCGTAGGTACTGTTTACCCACAAATGTTTGCTCAATTACCCAGTTACTTTCCAACGCTGTTTTCACAATTAGAACGTGAAGGCGACGTCAAAGCCATGCTGCAAGCAGAAAGCATTTACGCTGAAAATGCCAAAGTATCAGATATGAGCCTAGATAAACTGGCCATTGCTGGTGTCGGTGTGAGTTATATTTTAACTAAGATATTAACCCAGCACTTTGCTATAAAACCAAATTTTGCCATGGGTTACTCTATGGGTGAAGCGTCGATGTGGGCCAGTCTTGATGTGTGGAAAACACCGCACAATATGATTGAAGCTACTCAAACCAATAGCATTTTCACCACCGACATTTCAGGTCGATTAGATTGCGTGCGTCAAGCATGGCAATTGAATCATGATGAAGATATTGTCTGGAATAGTTTTGTGGTTCGCGCTGAGCCAAGCATCATAGAAGCGGCATTAAGTGACTACCCTCGTGCTTATCTCGCCATCGTTCAAGGCGACACCTGCGTACTTGCTGGTTGTGAGCAAAGCTGTAAAGCGCTACTTAAGCAAATAGGTAAACGTGGGATTGCTGCGAATCGTGTTACTGCGATGCACACCCAACCTGCGATGCTAATACGCGACAATGTGCAAACATTTTATCAGCAACCGCTTCATGACCAGGCTGTACTTGATGCACAAGCGGCGCAAATACAATTTATGAGCGCTGCCAGCACTATACCTGTTAGCGTCACCAGCGAAGCAATTGCAGACTCTATTGCTGATACATTCTGCCACCCGCTGAATTTTACGGAATTAGTAAACAATACACGTAAACAAGGCGCCAGTTTATTCGTTGAAATTGGTGCAGACAGACAAACCTGCACCTTAATCGATAAAATTGCCCGCACCACTGAAGCCCCCAATACAGTAATGAATTCAGCATGCCAAGCCATTGCAACTAATGCTAAAGGCGGCGATGACCTAACAGCGCTACTGAAATGTATTGCTCAACTTGTGGCTCACAACGTGCCGTTATCACTCAATTATTTAACTGATGGTTTAACCAACCTTTTGACTACGCAACTTATGAGTGCACAAAAAAGTCAAACTGCGATGAGTCAATCAAACTCTCAGTTAGCCTCACAATTAGAAGGAGAACAATCTTGAGTTCTCAATCGAATACACAACACGCGAGTTTGCCAAAAATTGCGATTGTCGGTTTAGCAACCCAATATCCTGATGCGGATACACCGGCAAAGTTTTGGCAGAATCTATTAGATAAAAAAGACTCTCGCACAACCATTAGCAGCCAAAAACTCAATGCTAACCCTGCTGATTTTACTGGTGTACAAGGTCAGTCAGACCGCTTTTATTGTGATAAAGGCGGTTATATTCAAAACTTCAGTTTTGATGCTAATGGTTACAAAATCCCAGCGGCGCAATTTGACGGCCTTGATGACAGCTTTTTATGGGCAACAGATACTGCCCGCAACGCATTAAATGATGCAGGCATTGATATTACAAACCCACAAAATGCAGCTAGCTTAAGCCGTACAGGGATTGTAATGGGAACCTTATCGTTCCCAACAGCAAAATCGAATGAGTTGTTTGTCCCGCTGTATCACAGCGCGGTAGAAAAAGCCTTACAGCATAAACTGCAGCAAGCTGATTTTACCCTGCAAGCTTTTGACTCTGAAGGCTTTGCAACGCAGGCGACACCGGCCTCGTTATCTAACGGTGCGATTGCTCATAACGCCTCAAAGTTAGTTGCTGACGCGCTGGGTTTAGGCGCTGCGCAATTAAGCCTAGATGCCGCCTGTGCAAGTTCAGTTTACTCGCTAAAACTTGCCTGTGACTACTTGCATACTGGCAAAGCTGACATGATGTTAGCCGGGGCAGTGTCTGGCGCTGACCCATTCTTTATTAACATGGGTTTCTCCATTTTCCACGCCTACCCTGACCATGGTATTTCAGCGCCTTTTGATAGTAATTCCAAAGGGCTTTTTGCTGGTGAGGGCGCAGGTGTTTTAGTGCTAAAACGTCTTGAAGATGCTGAACGCGATGGCGACCATATCTACGCGTTGGTTAGCGGTATTGGATTATCAAATGACGGTAAAGGTCAATTTGTATTAAGCCCGAATAGCGATGGCCAAGTTAAAGCGTTTGAGCGTGCTTATGCTGACGCAGCAATGCACGATGAAAGTGCTGGCTCTGAGCGTTTTGGACCAGACAAAGTGGAAGTGATTGAGTGTCATGCAACAGGCACACCTTTAGGTGATAAAGTTGAACTGACTTCAATGGAGCGCTTTTTCAGTGACAAGCTCAAAGGAAGCAACACGCCGCTCATTGGCTCTGCTAAGTCTAACTTAGGTCATTTGCTGACGGCTGCAGGAATGCCTGGGATCATGAAAATGATCTTTGCTATGCGCCAAGGTATGTTACCGCCAAGTATTAATATTAGCGCGCCGATTGCATCTCCATCGGAGATGTTTGGCCCAGCCACATTACCCAATGATGTATTACCTTGGCCAGACAAAGCTGGCAATAAAGCCCGCCATGCTGGGGTATCGGTTTTTGGTTTTGGTGGCTGTAATGCTCATTTATTGGTTGAGTCTTACTTTGCCAAAAATAATGCTAATAACAGCACTCGCACCCCTTCACATTCAACGACTCATTCAACGACAATCAATGCGCAATTACCTATGCATATTACCGGCATGGCATCGCACTTTGGCTCCCTTAGCACCATTAATGCATTCGCTAATGCTGTTGCAACTCAGCAAAATGCTTTTAGTGCATTACCAGCAAAACGTTGGAAAGGCCTTGATAAACACCCTGAATTATTAAGCCAATTTGGCATTGCAGAAACAGCGACAATGGGCGCTTATATCGACCAGTTTGATTTCGATTTTTTACGTTTCAAAGTGCCGCCGAATGAAGATGACCGCTTGATTTCTCAGCAGCTGTTATTAATGAAAGTGGCAGATGAAGCGATACATGATGCCAAGCTTGAGCCAGGTAGTAAGGTAGCCGTGCTTGTGGCAATGGAAACTGAACTTGAATTGCATCAATTTCGCGGTCGAGTCAATTTGCATACCCAAATAGCAGCAAGCCTTAAGGCCCATGGCGTAAGCTTATCTGATTCTGAATACCAAGCACTTGAAACCATTGCCATGGACAGCGTGTTAGATGCCGCTAAGCTCAACCAATATACCAGTTTCATTGGTAATATTATGGCGTCGCGTATCTCATCGTTATGGGATTTCAATGGCCCAGCCTTTACGATTTCAGCGGGCGAGCAGTCGGTTAATCGCTGTATTGATGTGGCGCAAAACTTATTCTCGATGGAATCTCGTCAAGAGCCATTAGATGCAGTGATTATTGCAGCAGTTGATTTATCTGGCAGCATTGAAAACATGGTGCTAAAAACGGCCAACCTAGCGAAAGCAGGGGCGAAAACAGCTCAGCAGCAAACGCTTAATATTGGTGAAGGTGCTGGTGCAATTGTTCTGCAAACCGCCACACCAAAGACTGTTAATGTCGAGTCGTTAGATTTAATTCATCAAGCCTTAGGCGCAGTAGAATCACCAATCACTGAACATGACACATCAATATTACTGCAAAACAGCTACGGTACAATTAATACGTTAGCCTTTGGTCATAGCGAGCAAGTCAGTAGCATCAGCGATAGCTTGTTAACCCCTGCAGGGTTAGCGGCTGAGCAGATTAATGCCCTTGAGCTTAACCAAGCACCAGATGCACAGGTATTGCCAAATAATATCAGTGCAGTGCAGCAGTTATCGGAAATGTTTAGCCAATCAAGCCCAAGCCAAGCGCAGCAGTGCATTGGCCATACGTTTGCAGCATCGGGTATTGCCAGCTTATTGCATGGCGTTTTATCACTTAAAACAGATTCAACAAGTCAAAACCTTGTTGTAGCCACAATGAGTGAAAACCAATGTTCGCAATTGCTCGTTAGTCAATCAGCGCAGCAATCAACAGCGCTTAAGACCCGAATAAACACAGATATTGGCCAGCAAACCGCCAAAAAACTGAGCTTAGTGAAACAAGTCAGCTTAGGTGGCCGCGATATTTATCAACATATTGTCGATGCACCTTTAGCTGAGTTAGACAGTATTCGCGCTAAAACGGCCAAATTAACGCCAGTAGCTAAAAGCACTCCGTTAACGATGGCCGAGCGTAACCAGTTTATTGCGCCAGCAAATACTGCGACAGCTAACAAAACTCCCCCAAATTCAATGACAACAGAGACTTCTATGCCGTTTTCTGATCGTTCAACCCAGTTTAACCCTAAACCAAGCCAGTCAGCGCCTAAACAAGCCGCTTCGCCTCAAACCGTCATCAGCCAAGTGCCACCTGCACATTTAACTGCGTTTGAGCAAAACCAATGGTCAGCCCATCAAGCTCAGTTAGCATTTTTGAAGAGCCGTGAGCAAGGTTTAAAAGTGGCAGACGCCCTCTTAAAGCAAGAGCTAGCCCATGCGAACGGTCAACCTTATGTTGCCCAATCGATTGCACAAGCTGTTACACCTATCCAAGCAGCAAATGTGTTAGCTCAGCCAGTAGCAACTGCTCCAGTTTTGCGTCCAGATCATGCTAACGTGCCGCCATACACAGCGCCAGTGCCAGCAGATAAGCCATGTATTTGGAATTATGCTGATTTAGTGGAATATGCAGAAGGCGATATTGCCAAAGTATTTGGCCCAGATTACGCTGTGATTGATAACTACTCTCGCCGTGTACGTCTTCCTACAACAGATTACTTATTGGTATCTCGTGTTACTAAGCTCGATGCCACCATGAATCAATACAAGCCATGTAGCATGACAACGGAATACGACATCCCTGAAGATGCGCCGTATTTAGTTGACGGACAAATTCCATGGGCAGTAGCCGTTGAGTCAGGCCAATGCGATTTAATGCTGATCAGCTACTTAGGCATTGATTTTGAAAACAAAGGTGAGCGCGTTTATCGTCTTCTTGATTGTACGTTAACCTTCTTAGATGACTTACCTCGTGGCGGCGATACCTTACGTTACGATATTAAAATCAACAACTTTGCTAAAAATGGCGACACCTTATTATTCTTCTTCTCTTACGAGTGTTTTGTTGGCGATAAGATGATCCTCAAAATGGATGGCGGTTGTGCCGGCTTCTTTACCGATCAAGAGTTGGATGATGGCAAAGGCGTTATTCGCACTGATGATGAAATCAAAATCCGTGAAACAGCATTAAACAACCCGAACAAACCTCGTTTTGAACCACTACTACATTGCGCGCAAACTGAGTTTGATTATGGACAAATCCATCATCTACTGAATGCCGATATTGGTGGTTGTTTTAGTGGTGAACACCACAACCATCAACAAGCTTCGGGTAAACAAGACTCGTTATGTTTCGCTTCAGAAAAGTTCTTGATGATTGAGCAAGTTGGCAACCTGCAAGTTCATGGCGGCGCTTGGGGCTTAGGCTTTATTGAAGGCCACAAAACCTTAGCACCTGATCATTGGTACTTCCCTTGTCATTTCCAAGGTGACCAAGTGATGGCTGGCTCGTTGATGGCAGAAGGCTGTGGCCAATTACTGCAATTCTTTATGTTGCACATCGGCATGCACACCTTAGTTGAAAACGGTCGCTTCCAACCACTTGAAAATGCGTCGCAAAAAGTACGTTGTCGTGGTCAAGTATTGCCGCAACATGGCGAATTAACGTACCGCATGGAAATCACTGAAATTGGTACTCACCCTCGCCCATTTGCAAAAGCAAACATTGATATTTTACTCAATGGTAAAGCGGTAGTTGATTTCCAAAACCTTGGTGTGATGATTAAAGAAGAAGTCGAATGTACCCGTTTCGTCGGCGACACTTCTGAGACAAGTGCTATCATTTCAAGCACAGTCCAAAACAACAATAGCCATAATACGCCTGCATCAGCGAATGCACCGTTAATGGCGCAAGTGCCTGACTTAAGCGCACCAACCAACAAAGGGGTTATCCCACTGCAGCATGTTGAAGCGCCGCTGATCCCTGACTATCCAAACCGCACCCCTGATACGCTGCCGTTCACTGCTTATCACATGTTTGAATTTGCCACAGGCAACATCGAAAACTGTTTTGGCCCTGACTTTAGTATCTACCGCGGCTTTATTCCACCACGTACACCTTGTGGTGACTTACAGTTAACCACTCGTATTATCGATATAGACGGTAAACGTGGTGAACTTAAAAAGCCATCATCATGTATCGCTGAATACGAAGTGCCAACAGATGCATGGTACCTTGCTAAAAACAGCCATGCCTCTGTAATGCCATATTCAGTCCTAATGGAAATCTCACTGCAACCAAACGGCTTTATCTCTGGTTACATGGGCACGACTTTAGGCTTCCCAGGTGAAGAGTTATTCTTCCGTAACCTTGATGGTAGTGGCGAGTTACTCCGCGATGTGGATTTACGCGGTAAAACCATTGTTAACGACTCAAAACTGTTATCTACCGTGATAGCTGGCAGTAACATTATTCAAAGCTTCACCTTTGATTTAAGTGTCGATGGTGAGCCTTTCTACAAAGGCAGCGCGGTATTTGGTTACTTCAAAGGCGATGCACTTAAAAACCAACTGGGTATTGATAATGGCCGCATCACGCAGCCTTGGCATGTTGAAAACAATGTTGCTGCCGATATCACCGTTGATTTACTGGATAAGCAATCTCGCGTATTCCATGCGCCTGCTAATCAGCCACATTACCGTCTAGCCGGTGGTCAGCTTAACTTTATCGACAAAGCTGAAATCGTTGATAAAGGGGGCAAAAATGGTTTAGGTTACTTGTCTGCATCTCGCACCATTGACCCAAGTGATTGGTTCTTCCAGTTCCATTTCCATCAAGATCCTGTGATGCCGGGTTCATTAGGCGTTGAAGCGATTATCGAGTTAATGCAAACTTACGCCATCAGTAAAGACTTAGGTAAAGGTTTCACTAACCCTAAATTTGGTCAGATTTTATCTGACATCAAATGGAAGTACCGTGGCCAAATTAACCCACTGAATAAACAAATGTCGTTAGATGTGCACATCAGTGCAGTTAAAGATGAAAACGGCAAACGCATTATTGTTGGTGACGCAAACCTAAGCAAAGACGGTTTACGTATATACGAAGTTAAAGACATCGCAATCTGTATCGAAGAGGCATAAAGGAATAATAATGACTATAAGCACTCAAAACGAAAAGCTATCTCCATGGCCTTGGCAAGTTGCCCCAAGTGATGCCAGCTTTGACACTGCCACTATCGGTAAAAAATTAAAAGAACTGACTCAAGCTTGTTACCTGATTAATCACCCTGAAAAGGGCTTGGGTGTTTCACAACATGCCCAAGTGATGACTGAAAGTATCAACAGTCAACAAGATTTACCCGTCAGTGCATTTGCCCCTGCATTAGGAACACAAAGTTTAGGCGACAGTAATTTCCGCCGTGTGCATGGGGTTAAATACGCATACTACGCTGGCGCGATGGCAAATGGCATTTCATCAGAAGAGTTAGTGATTGCGTTAGGTCAAGCTGGCATCTTATGCTCGTTTGGCGCAGCAGGATTAATTCCTTCTCGTGTAGAGCAAGCAATTAACCGTATTCAAACTGCGCTACCAAATGGCCCATACATGTTTAACTTAATCCATAGCCCAAGCGAACCCGCGCTTGAGCGTGGCAGTGTTGAACTATTTTTAAAACATAAAGTGCGCACCGTTGAAGCATCAGCATTTTTAGGGCTAACCCCACAAATTGTGTATTATCGCGCAGCGGGTTTAAGCCGTGATAGTCAAGGCGAAGTCGTTATCGCCAACAAGGTTATCGCTAAAGTGAGCCGCACCGAGGTTGCGATTAAATTTATGCAACCAGCCCCAGCTAAAATGCTGCAAAAGCTGGTTGATGAAGGCTTAATTACGCCTGAGCAAATGGAGCTCGCGCAGCTCGTTCCTATGGCTGATGACGTAACCGCTGAAGCAGATTCTGGCGGTCACACAGATAACCGTCCGTTAGTCACCTTACTACCAACAATTTTAGCGCTTAAAGATAAAGTGCAAGCTGAGTATCAGTACAAAACACCTATTCGCGTAGGTTGCGGCGGTGGTGTCGGCACCCCTGATGCGGCACTCGCCACCTTTAACATGGGCGCAGCGTATATCGTTACAGGTTCAATTAACCAAGCTTGTGTTGAAGCTGGAGCCAGTGAACACACTCGTAAACTGCTTGCAACAACAGAAATGGCCGATGTCACCATGGCTCCTGCTGCTGATATGTTTGAAATGGGCGTTAAACTACAAGTAGTTAAACGCGGCACGCTATTCCCAATGCGCGCAAACAAGCTTTATGAAATTTACACCCGTTATGAGTCCATTGAAGCCATACCAGCAGAAGAGCGTGAAAAACTTGAAAAACAAGTCTTCCGTTCAACCCTCGATGAGATTTGGGCAGGCACAGTAGCCCACTTTAACGAGCGCGACCCTAAGCAAATCGAGCGTGCTGAAGGAAACCCGAAGCGTAAAATGGCACTTATCTTCCGTTGGTATTTAGGTCTTTCAAGCCGTTGGTCAAACTCTGGCGAAGTTGGTCGTGAAATGGATTACCAAATTTGGGCAGGCCCTGCACTTGGCGCGTTCAATGAATGGGCAAAAGGCAGCTATTTAGATGATTATACCCAGCGAAATGCGGTAGACTTAGCCAAACACTTGATGCACGGCGCAGCGTACCAAGCTCGCGTTAACTTATTGACTGCTCAAGGCGTACCGCTTCCGGTTGAACTACAACGTTGGAGCCCGCTTGATCAGGTAAAATAACCTGACTGCTAATCCGCAGCTGTTGTTTTACAATATGAGCCAGTTATCAGTTTATAGCAAGTTAACGGTAAGTTAGCGATAAGTCATGTATCAAACAACAAATTGCGTTATCAGCCTATAATTTTGATCTAGGAATAAATAGTCAAGGAATAGGCAGATGATTAGAACAGTAAAGCGAATTAGGTATCAGTATGAGTGAAACACAAAAATTAGATTTTTCAGCGGTCAATGGCACTACGCTTGAGTCATTTAATCAGCAAAAAAATCTGATAAAACGCATGCTAAAAGGCAATAGCGCCCAGTGTAGTGAGTGCAATAAACCACTGACACTGCAACTCCCGCCTAACTCAGCTAAAGCGAAAGTAAGCACAAAACCCCCTGGTATATATTGCGCCAAAGGTTGTACCGATATTGAACTGGATATGGAAGCCGTTGCGTTGATGAAATGATAAGTTGAAATAGTTTACTGAACTAACCTTTTAGTTATTTCAGCTTGATTAAAAAAGGCATCGAAAGATGCCTTTTTTGTTGTCAACTGTTGAAAATAGTCATAGCCAAATATATGTGAATTGCAGATGTTTTATCATTAAAGTTCAACTAATATTTTCTTTTCTATTTAGCGTAATACTAAGCAAGAAAATTAAATCACCCTTATAATTTATATATCCAATTATTACCTAAGGAGTTAAGACTGCGTTAGCTTTAAAGTAATCAATTCGTCTTTGAAATCGATCATTAGGTACACGCTGTAAGCGCCAATTACTTCTATCAGAAAGAGCTTTTAGAAAACCTTTAGAGTCATTTGCAACAACATATTTCTGCAAAAATAAACGAGTGGTACCGGTATAATCACCTCTAAATTTCAGATCAATTAATATCTCTTTGATGGTGCTATCTAACCCCTTCCAGTTACATTGTCCATATTTAGATGTTACATCAGCTTTAGAGCATAAACGCTCAGTTTCTGATTCTTGTTCTTTATAGCTAATGTCAAACAGCTTTAATTGTTGGGTCGTCGTTATTTCAAATTGTTTCAGATTTTTTGAAGTTATAAATAATTTTGCTGACTTACCGAACAAACCCGATGCTTTTGATAATAACAATGCATCTTGCTGTTTTATACCTGAAGATAAGAGATCTCTATTAATTTCAAATGAACTCCTATTTTTCATATCATAACCTCGACCAATAGTCAGGCCAGAAGTCGGACTCGGGACATGCAGTATACGACTATGATAAACCCCCTTTTCAGTTCCCTCTGATTCAAAAGTTACTTTCCCTAGTTTTGGCGGCATTACGCTCATCTCTATTTCCCTTTTAAGGTATATCTAATAGCCATTGTAAATAGCTATTTCGTTCATTAATTTTTGTTTCGAGACAATCACTTAAGATTGAATAATATGCACTACCATCTTTAGAGTCTTTGGTTTCTATGCTACAAGTGGCTTTCATATACTCAGACCAGTAAGTTTGAGACAACTCAATATCCGAAACGACTAAAGCCTGTTGATCATTTAGCAATTTGAGCTCATTTAGAAGGGACTCCATTTTGCTCTTAGCATTTTCTATACTTGCTCTACTACATGTATCCACCTCTTGTTGAGTTTGTTCATTTAAACAATTAATACTCATAAAAGGTTTGTGGATTTCATAATATGAATCATTAGTCGTTTCAACCCCTCCTGGATACGCAGAGAATGGATACATTAAAAATACGAGTGAAAGTAGATAATTCATAATATTCTCTAGAAAAGTTAGTTTGGAACAGATGGCCAATACACCAGTTTAAATCAAGCTTTATAAAATTAAATACTTGTAAGGTTTAATGACATCACTCACTATTGTGATATATACAAACGTAGCAATCTAAATATATATCCAATAAAAGCAGTCACTTATAATGCCAGACATAATAACCATTAACAATTATCCTTAATAGCTATTTTAATCGATAATATATCCAATATAACTATGCATTATCAGACTAGGTAAACGATTAATTAAACTAACCTATAACCAAATACGCTTGCCACAACAATCAATATAGTAAAGCCAACTATCTCCGTTGGAAGTGTCCGAATCAGTTAAGCTATTTGACGTGATCAAAGCAAGTGATGGAGCTTACTGATAAAAGACTTGTAAGACATCTAAGAGCCACAACAAAGACACACCTACTCTTGATTTCAATATAAGCATCCCTATGGGCTTTGTGAAAACAAATAACATCCTTATTAAACGACCAGTTCAGCATCCATTATCTCGTTCAGAGCGTTCACACTGTGAAACTTCGCCATATTTTCGAAGTTCTTGAACGCATCTACACTGAGATTATTATCTCTTCTATTTGACTGAATTCGTGACAATTTAAAGACTTAAAGTTGGCTACAAATGAAGTTAAAAGCAAGATCAATCCCTATCGGGAACCATGTGCTCTTCAGCATTTTTCGTTAGGGAAATTTAGGACTATTTGTAAGCTCAAAATATGAGTGTATTGCTGTTTCAGCCTTCTTGAACTGCTATTTAAAAGAGGAAGCGAAGCCCCACGACATTGTTTAAGGCTTCGACTCAAATTTATGTTCAAATTTCGCAAACAATCGCTAACTAGAGCAGTTAATAAATTTAAGAGTAAAACCTTGTTCCCTCCTCAAATTGCGAATGTGAATAGTTTTAACCTTTAAATTTCCGTTTTACACTCTATTGCTGAGTTTCAAGCTTCAATATTTATTGACCACTACACATCGACTCCAACACCAACACCAACAAAGCGTTGCTATTAATGCTTCGTTATAAGTGCTTTTATAAGAGCTTTTATAAGAGCTTTTATAACTGCCTTGTCATATACGGTTTGTAACAAATCAGCACTATGTCGCACTTTTGCTAACAAAAATAATGCGTTAACAAATATTTGACCTATATCAACAATAAATAACATTAGCTAAGGCAAACTAACTCATTCTTTTTTATGTGGTTATATTTCTATGAGTCATAACAAGGCCAACAACAATATTGAACAACCCCTTACTGATGATTGTATTTTACTTTCTACCACTGACTTAAATGGAAATATAAAGTACGCCAATAAAGCTTTTGCCGATATTTCAGAATTCAGTGCAGACGAATTACATGGAAAGCCCCATAATATTGTTCGCCATCCTGATATGCCCAAAGCCGCCTTCAAGTCCCTGTGGGATAATGTAAAAGAAGGTAAACCATGGTGTGGCATTGTTAAAAATAAAACCAAAACGGGTAAGTTCTACTGGGTGAACGCCTATATATCACCCGTTTACGAAAATGGCCGCTTACATGAACTTCAATCTATTCGTCGTAAACCAAGCCGTGAACATATCGCTACAGCTGAAAAAATTTATCAACAACTCAATGACGGTAAGCAACCAGCTGAACTCAGCCCTCCTCTATTTAGTTTTACTGGTGCACTGTGTTTATGGGCTGTATTTATCTCATTAATCGCTGCTGTCGCGCCCTTAGTTATGCCAATGCTTGTTGCTGCTATTTTTATTCCAATTCTTGCTGGTATTGGGATTTATTTCCTCACTCGACCATTAAAAGAGCTTGAAAACAAAGCAACCCAAATTATTGATGATCCGATTGCTTGTGGTGTTTTTTCTTCAAACCAAAACGAGTTAGGAAAAATTGATTTAGCTTTAAATTATTTAATTACTGAAATGGGTGGCGTGGTTGGTCGTATGGCTGATTCAGCCTCGTCAATCAGTGAAGAAAGCCAGCAACTCAATGACACGATTATTCAGACACGCGAGCGAGTGCAAGAGCAAACCCAACAAACCAGCCAAGCTGCCACGGCGATGGAAGAAATGACCACCAGCTTTGCAGAAGTGAATGACAATACGCACAATACCGCCCAAGAAATTACCACTAGCCAGGAAGCTGCTAACCTAGGCCATAACAGCATGGTGAAAGTGGTTAACTCAATTGGTGAGCTCAGAAAAGAAGTGGTTCAATTTTCAACTGTGGTTAACACCATCGAGCGCGACAGTAAATCTATTGCTAGCGTGTTGAGCGAAATCAAAGGCATTGCAGAACAAACCAACCTGCTTGCACTCAATGCAGCGATTGAAGCAGCAAGGGCAGGAGAAAGCGGCAGGGGCTTTGCGGTGGTTGCCGATGAAGTAAGACAATTATCGATTCGCACCAGTGAATCCACTGCAGAAATTGAACATATCGTGGCTAATTTCCAACAAAGCACTCAAAAAGCCACCCAAGCAATGGAAGCAGGTCAGCGCCAAGTTGATATTTCTGTATCACTAGCAGAAGAGGCCGATGGTGCTTTTGACCAGCTTTTATCATCGATTAATAGCATTCAAGATATGGCAGCGCTCAACGCAGCAGCAATGAGCCAGCAAACTCTAGTAGCGGAAGATATTAGTCGTTCGATTCAACAAATTGATGAGCTTTCAAACCAAAGTCTAATCCAAACCGAAGATACGCAGAACAAATGTGAACAAATGGGACGACTGGCCAATAAAACCAGCCACCTTTCAAAGCAATTTTGGAAGCAAACTATTGAGCGGACTAAGTAACCTGAATTCGGGATAAGTAAAAACAGCCAAATATGAAAACCGCAATAACACGATTTTGTTTATTGTTATTGCGGTTCTCACCTTAAAATCACACACTTAAAATTACACGATTACACGAATACACTTAAAAGTATCGCTTACACTCATCATATAAAGTCATCGCTTAAAGTCGCATTTAGCAAGCCTTAGTCACCTGCATCAAATATCTAACACCTTAAATCCATGCTAACTCCTCAGTTTCTGCTCACTCTTTGCACACTCTTTAATTAAGCTATTCATTCGGCATCTTACCCAATGGTAATGGTTTCGAGTGGCTCGATTACAGGAGAGAATTATGTCCACACTAGATCGTTTTTTCGACGTTAATACCCCAAATAACAAACCATATTTATCTATTTCTATTGTGCTGTTGAGCAGCTTACTTTTGTTCACAGGTTGTGGCAGTAGTGATGATGACAGCACCAGTGAAGATACAGTCATCATAGTACCTGAAGAGACTGTAACCCCAGTTATCGATTACGATTCTGATTTCGAAGCAACCGATTGGACAGAAGCCACACACACCAAAGATGTCGATCCTAATTTTGACGAAGTGTTTGACGATACCCAAGTAAAACGCCTCGATTTTGTGGTCACCGAAGCTAACTGGCAAAGCATGCTAGATGACATGACAGCTCTTTACGGCACTTTTGGTCAATCAACGTCAAACAATGGCTTAACAGATACTGATGAAGACCCAATATTTGTCCCCGCCGAAGTATTTTATAACGACACTCAATGGTACCGAGTTGGGATAAGATTCAAGGGAAATTCTTCACTGCAAACCAGTTGGCAACAAGGAATTTTAAAACTCTCGTTCAAGTTGGATTTTGATGAGTACGAAGATGACTATCCGCAAATTGATAACCAACGCTTTTATGGTTTCAAAAAATTTAGTCTTAAAAACAACTATAGCGACCCTTCTTTCGTGCGTGAAAAAGTCGCGGCTGATGTGTTCTACGATGCAGGACTTGCAGTGTCGCACACCGCATTTTATACCCTCTATGTTGACCATGGTGACGGCCCTGAATACTTTGGATTGTATACCTTAGTTGAAGAAGTTGACGGCGAAGTTCTCGACACACAATTTAGCAGTGATGATGGTAATCTCTATAAGCCTGAAGACGATGGTGCCACGTTTGCATATGGCAGTTTTGACGAAGAGAGCTTTGAGAAAAAAACCAATGAAGATGATGCTGATTGGTCTGATATCCAAGCATTATTCAGTGCATTACACGATGATACGGCCACCAGCGACCCACAAACTTGGCGGGCTAATTTAGAGGCAGTATTTAATGTTGATGCATATCTTAACTACTTAGCTGTTAATGGCATTATTCAAAACTGGGACTCTTATGGCGTTATGCCACACAACTATTATTTATATAATAACCCTGAAACGTCGCAACTCACTTGGATCCCTTGGGATCATAACGAAACTCTTCAAGATGGAAAAATGGGCGGCGCATTAGCGCTAGACTTCTCTGACTTAAATTCAGCAGATTGGCCACTCATTGGCAATATTTATGCGGATGAGGAATACAAAAATCGTTACAACGAGTACCTGCTTTCAGTGTCACAAACAGCATTCGAAACCAATCAAATACAAGCAAAGTATCAAGACTACCAAGCGTTAATTGAACCTTATGCGACATCTGAGCGGTCGGGGTATTCATTCTTAAACAACAGTAATGAATTTTACCAAGCGATAGATGAATTAATTTCTCATGTAGAAGAACGTAATGATGCCGTTGAGCAATATTTGGATAATCAATAAGCGATAGAATAGATCAACATTGATTTAAGTTTATAGCAAAGGGATTAACACCAAAGCGGGTTTAAAACCAAGTCGCGTTAAACCTAATCGCCTTAAACAAACGCCTTAAACAAACGCCTTGAACTAAAGCTACTTAAACAAGCGCCTTAAACAAGAGTGACTTAGACTAAAGCAATTTAAACCAAAGCAATTTAAATAAGAGTAACTTAAACAAGAGCGCCCTAAACCACAGTAGATACACTGTGGTTTAAGGCGACTTAGTAACTAAGTCAAATTACACAGGTGGATCAACTTTATTAGCGACAGAAGTATTAACCCTAAACCAACCTGCTATCGAGCGCCTGTCTCGCTTAGCAGGTAATACTTCATGGGGAAATTCTTCACTTAAAAAAATAACCAAAGAACCTAACAATGGCACAACCTTGAGGCCTTGTTTATCTTGCTCATTCATATAGAGCACTAACTCACCACCATCAGCACTGGTCCAGCCTGAATTAAAGTATGCGACAACAGAAAGCACCCGATTAGCTTCACCTTTAAAGGCATCACAATGGCGTTTGTAATAATCACCAGGCCCATAATGAGCAAAATGGCTTTCGAAAGAAAACAGCCCTAAGAATAACCGCCGATTCAAATAATCTTGTAACCTGGTTGTCCAATCAAGCCATTGATTAGCCGGTGTTGCGCCTTCTGTAATCCAACAGATTTCATCTGTTCTCACAAATTCATTCTGCAGGTATTTTTCACCGCGACCGATACCCGCACTTTTGAAAGCTTCAGCCTCAATAGATAGTTGATGGGTAAGTAATGATTGGGCTAGCGGTTCAGGCAGTGCACCTAGGCGAATGCTGTAACCTTTTTGTTCAAGATCTTGAGCTATCAGTGAGAAAAGCGTTTCGTCATATGAGCTATTAGCGCCATCTGACGCTAAATGATTAACTGCAACC
Organism: Shewanella sp. 10N.286.51.B7; assembly: GCF_002873615.1. Taxonomy (NCBI): domain Bacteria; kingdom Pseudomonadati; phylum Pseudomonadota; class Gammaproteobacteria; order Alteromonadales; family Shewanellaceae; genus Shewanella; species Shewanella sp. 10N.286.51.B7. The sequence goes on along the minus strand of NZ_MCUF01000032.1, from coordinate 12,698 downwards.
AATTTTAATACCTTCGGTAAAACTTATATCCTCTTAATTAGAAACAACAAAAAAGAGTAATGCTCACCATGCAAATCCGCCATCATTGGCATATCAGAGTACAAACGCTTAAGTTAAAAACGCTAACTACTTAAGGGTTTGAATATCCTTAATTAAAGTCGGTATTATCGATTCAGCTAAGTCATTTGAGTATACATCAAGTAATATTTTTATATTGAGAAACAGTTAATTATCATCTTGAGTTTAAAGGAGGAAAGTATCGAGAATCTAATAATTGATATAAATCATCAATAAACTAAACGTGTCGTTGAAAAATGAGACTCTTCTGTAAATTTAAAGCAGCTCTAGTGGCTTGATATCAATCAAGCTGAAAATGATGAAGTAGTTGTTGTCGTTTGTGTTTTAGACGTTAGCGATTAAGTAAACAGCCAACGCTGGCAGTATGATGCACCTTGTCGTCGTTTTCGCTCTAAGTGTTCACAATATTCTGTTAATGCCGGTAATGCGCCTACTGCGCCTTTAAATAATGAGCCAAACTCAGTAGTGATTTTCAGCCAGTTTTCAGCTGGAATATTGAGTCTACTAAGAATATTTTGGCTACTGACACTAATGGTACCGAGCTTATCTTCTCGAATAATACGACCTGTATCTTCCACCAGCACGATATAGTCTTTTACACTGAACATCAGCCCATTTGGCATATCTAGCCGTTCATTACCGACAAAAGGCAGTAATGCTTTGGGCTGTTCACCTTTTATCGCTGAATATATTCGACGTTGAATGCTGGTGTAGTCTGAAGTTTCGGGGGTAGTGCCCATTTGGGCTCGAATAGGATTCAAGTCGACATAAGCCATACAACTCATCACTGCCGCTTCATCTAATAATGCTTGCGATTTAAACCGCCCTTCCCAGAATCTGCCAGTACATTTATCTTCTTTGTTGGCCATTCGCGCTATCGGCTCACTTAAGGAGCCCATAAACCAATTGATATCAACTAACCGTTGGCGATATTCTGTAATACATTCATTGACTGTCTTAAGTTCAAATTCGTTTAGGTCTTCACCTTTCACAAACTTCTGTGTCAATAATGTGCCTTTAAAGCCTTTGTGCCATTGCATAAGCACGTCTTTATTTGACCAGTGTTTTGCTTTATCGGCATTCACTTTAACGACTAAATGCAAATGATTACTCATCACGGAGTAAGCACAGATATCTATGGCAAAGATGGTGGCAAACTCAATAATTCGAGAGTCAACCCACTCACGCCTATGCTCAAAATTTTCACCGGTTGAATGATCAATACCACACAGAAAAGCCTTACGTACTTATCGTGAACAGCAGTGATAATAAGGTGTGTAATCTAGGCTAACTATTACCTGTCTTGGTCTGGCCATCTTCAAATACCATTTAGGAAGGGTAAATAAAACGTAGTTTATTAGTTTGATATTTAGTCAAAAATCATGAGTGTCCATGTTATTTTTAGCGGTCTTAATCATGCACATCATTGGTGCTTTTATAGTTTTTTAAGTTCCTTTAATAACCCTCCTTCAAGTAACATTAAATCAGTTACAAAAAAGTCTTGAAAGGGTTCATCATACTTTCTGCTATGCCTACTGAAATTAGTAAACCTAAACCCCTTTTGTCCTTGTGCACCAACATTCATTTCACGGTATATAGCTAATCTTTCTCCAGCAACTTCTTCTTTGTATGTGTACAGTCCTGATGGAAGTCCTCCTTGCGCAGCACTTTTCCAGAACTTATTTTCAATAGAGTCAATTAACCATGAGATATTTTTTTTCAATAACTCAAATTGCTCAACATAATAGTTAGGTATATCTGGGCTTCCGAATTTAGGTGGGCTCAACTTAATAAAAAATGAAGTTTTTTCATCATTAATTAAAAAAAAAGTTTTACCCTCATAACCAAGCGCATCAAACTTACACTGTATTTCATAATTTAAATCTAGATTATATGGGTCTAATAATTTCATTATTCCTTCCTTTTTAAATAGGTAAAGCTGGTATTATTTCAACAGCTCCACCTAACTCATTTATTTTTAATGGATCTCGTTCAAAAGTAAAGGTTTCAACTACTCCATAGTCACCACTTATTTTCTCCCCCCATTTTGACGTTTTATCTACTTCAGTAAGACCATTACCACTATATAGATCATTTGCCCCAAACTGGTTCATCACCCTATATCGTGCTAGTAAAACCTTTGCATCTTTATTTTTATTAGCTTTTTGAAAATCTTTATAGTCTTCTTCAATAAAAACATTTCCACCAAAATCTTTATAGCTATCAAGATTACTTTTAAATTGTGAACTAAGCTCTGGTGTCATTATTTTTGCCATAACATCTGGCTCATCAATTCCCCTTTCTATAAAATCAGGCGCGAGCTCACGCTTTCCGAACTCGATCATATTTTCATATGTAGGAATAAATGTCTCTCGCTCTGTCGCTTCTGGCATTTCAGCCATATCTATAATAGCTAAGGAAAATTCTTGCTCTGGCTTATAGTCATTAATACCAAAAAGTGCTGCTATTAAATGAGGGTCGCTATCAGCCATTTCCATTTGTTCAAATGTAGTTGACCAATATGGTGCTCGCTTAGAGTCAGGTCTAGGAAATCCCAATGTTCCTCCTGCAGAGTCATCAGCGCTACCAAAAATTAATCGAACATAAAATCGATTGCTAATTTCTTTTTTAATAGCCATTTTATGAAGTTGTTCTTGAGTAAACCTTGGCTGATAACCATTTTTCATTAATTTACTTCGTGCTTCAACTAGACGTTTTTTTGCTTCTTTAATACTAGATGGCTCTTTATATTCGCTATCTTTTTGCTCTTGATGCTTATTTGCATCAAGCAATTCATCACCCGTTCCCGCCTCAATATGCTCAACCATTTCATCTGCTGTGTATGGTGAATCTACTAATTGAGAAATTGCTATCAATTTCGCTTCAAGCTCTGGCGAAATGTTAGGGTTATTATTAATGGCCTTTGCAACTTTTGCTTGGCCTTCTTTACACAATAACCCAAACGGGTCCACCCAGTTCACATGATTCGGTGCATATTGGTAATGGTTAATACCGCCCACTAATCCAATAGGGTCTTGATGAATAAATCTTGCTTGCTCTGGGCTGTAGTATCTAAAGCGGTTGTAATGCAGTCCTGACTCATCATCAAAGTACTGGCCTTGAAAGCGCAGTGGGTTATCAATGTGATTAGCCACCTCAGCACTATTTTCAATCGATGTTGAGACTGCATGACCAAATACATCGAGATGATTGCGCCATACGGTTTGCGCGTTGGCATCAGTTAAGCAAATCGGTGTACCGAGTTGGTCTAAATGGTAGTGAAAAATTTGGCCATGTTTAACTAACGCTACCGGTAAAAAGGTCTCTGGCTGATAGATGTACCAGGTGTATTCACCTAGGCTGCATTCACCTATTAGCTGGTTATTATCCCAAATAAAATCTGTGCGGCCTTGTTCGGTGATTTTGGCGCTGCGCCGACCTAGCGCATCGTATTCATATTGGGCCAGCTGGCCATTAACATTAATATGCACTAATTGGTTTAAGCCATTAAAGCTGCGCTGCTGTTTATCACCTTTAGCCAATTGGTTAATTTGATTGCCGCTAGCATCGTAACGGTAATCTATACCCGCCATGCTTAACAGACGATCATGTTTAACGATAACCTCGTCAAATGGTTTATTTACAGTTAGCTCTGCAGGGCTATTTTCAGTCGATTTTTTATCGGTATCATTATAGACAACACTGTTATCAGCATGAGTGCTGATAGCCGTTCGCGGATTACCGAAGGCATCCCACTGATATTGATGAGTGCCAGAACCTGACTTAATCCCTGCAAGCGGTCTGACAATTTGTTCTTTGTCATCAAAGACACTGTTATCAACGGCGCTAATATCATGCTCAGCGCTATCATGCACTGCTGTGAATGATTCTCCCTTACAAGCCGTGACATCTTTAACCAGCTGGCTGATACGGTTATAGGTAAATTGCTTAACCTTTGGCTGCTGGGCTGCTAACTCAGTTGATAATTGATTTAGCTGGTCTTGTTTATCGTATTGGTATTGACGGTATTCAAACGTGGCGGCGTCACATTGATTGGACCATGTTTGCGCGCTTAATCGTGAGAATGCATCAAACTCTTGGACTAACTCGAGCTGATTTGATTGTTGGCTTTTATGTAAAAGCCCCGAGGGTAGATATTGATAACTAACAAGTGTGTTTAATGTTTGTTTATCAAGCCCTGCTACTGCTGCATCTACAGCCGTTTGTGTTCCATCTACAGCCGTTTGCAAACTAATATCTGTTAGTTGGCCATTGGTATTGTATTGATAGCCAATATTACTGCCATCGGGCAACACAAGATGCGTGCGCTGACCTTTATCATTATATTGATACTCAAGCTGCCAGCTGCCCTGAGTTGATGTTGCTAAACGGCCTTGAACATCATATTTCTGCTCAACTGTACGATGCTGATTATGAGCACGGGTGATTTGGCCTAACTTGTCATATTGATAAAAGTTTTGGGTATTTAATAGTGGTGATAGTGCATTCGCTTCTATTTTGACATGACTACTTTGCTTAACAATGCGCCCCATGGCATCACGGCTTAGCTCAATAAAGCGAGTATCACTGTCATTCACGGCAATCAGCTTATCATTAGCATCGTATTGATATTGCTGCTCGCGCCCATCAAAACCGACTAACTTTTTAGGTTGCTCAGTTGGCGTATAATCAATGGCGTATTCAGCACCATCACTGCGGGCGATGCGTTTAAGGTTACGCTCTTTGTCATAATGAAACTTAAGCCAGCTGCCATCTGCAAAGGTTTGTTCGCTAGGCTGTGATAGCCCCTGATAGCTGAGCATGGTGTGATTTAACGATGATTCATTTGATTTATTATCTAGCACATCTGTATTGGTGCTCGTAATCTCATCAGAGTTTGTATCAAGTTGGCTGACATCTTGTGAGTGACAAGTCAGCCTCCCCGCATCATCAAACTGAAAGTATTTATTAATCGACTCTTCAGGCGCTGATTGAGGATAAGACTTTTGCTGAACAACTTGGCCTTTGTCATCTCGAATAAATTCGGTGACTAGCCCTTGTGGATCGATAACCGCATTGACTCGACCCAAACGGTCGTGGCTATATCGAGTGAGTGACTCCCCTACTTGCGTTGCGAGTAGCTCCCCGTCACGATCCCATAAATATTTATGCGTCACACCATCAAACTCAATTTTTTGCGTGACTTGACCAAAATCATTGTATTGATACTGGCGCTGACGACCATCAAAATTAACTTCAGACAAAATCCGACCAGTTGCATCGAATTGCTTTGATAACTTTCGACCCATAGGATCTTGAGTGAGAATACGTTGCCCTAAACGGTTGTATTCAAAACTTGTGACGCCCCCATCAGGTTGAACTATCGAGTCAATTTGACCTAAAGAGTTATACAGGTATTGGGTTTGATTATGATTAGCATCAATCGTGGCAACTTTACGACCCGCTGCATCATACTGATGTCGAGTAATATGCCCATTGGCATTATGATACTCAGTTAATAAACCTTGAGCATTATGAACAAACTCTTCTTTGTTTCCCAAAGAATCAACACAGCTGCTGCGCATTCCGCTTGATTGTTGCTCATAGGCAAAGTGGTAATGATAGGTGTCATTGTCACCCCATTGCTCGATACATTTAGCACTGGCATTATGGCTATCCCATGCAAAGTGATGACTATAACCCGATGCCCGAGTTCTGCGTTTTAGCAGATAAGTCGATGATTTGGGCCCTAGGGGATGTTTGTGTGGCTCAGCTTGTGTTTTAGGTTTAGCTGCGTCGACATAACTGTACCTTTCTACAAGGCCATTGATATCTGTTGCCGCTATTAACGCTTCAGCATCATCATATTGATAACTGGCTAATAATGATGGATGAACTTCTCGATTACCTTTGTCATTCAGCACATATGATGACACCCGTAACAAATTATTTTGGGCGTTGTAATGTAATAACACCCCACGTTTAGGCCCTGTAGTAATCTGAGCTAAGCGGCCTTTTTTGTCATAGTACAGTTCAAAATATTGACCTTGATGGTTACTGATGGTTTCAAGTAACCATACCGTTTTGCCTTCGATTTCATAAAGCTTGAACGCCCAATGGCTCTCGTCAGGTTTAATCAGTACCTGTCGACCATCCGCTTGATGGACTAACGACCAACCTGTCGAAGTTTGAATGCTTGTTTGACCACGTTTAACGCAGTCAAACACATGTACCCGCCCTTCTTCATCTGTTAATTCATACCATTGCTTTGCTGGTTTTTTAGGGCCAATTTTAGGCGCTTCTTTATATTGATGAGTTAATTGGACACTGAAATTATGTCGCCAACCGAAGCCTAGTCCGATATTGGAATCGATTTTACTAGAGCGATATAAACGTCGCCACGTTAGGGGTAATAGGCCACTGATTTCGAAATCAACCAGCGGTAATATCTCTTCGCCACTTAACATGGAAACAGGATCGCTACGGCACTCTTGCTTATCAATAGCCACTTCTGTTGAGGTATTATTGGTTACAGATCCGGCTGACGCTGCTGAGCTAGCTTTCTTGCCGTTATTCGATTTTGGCATTTTTTTAGCACTTGAACTTACGCCTGGCGTGGCTGTTTCAGTCGAGTATTGAATTTGCGGTTTAGGCACCTCAACATACACTCTGAGCAATGAACGCTCGATTGCTTCTGTCAGGTTTTTTACAATATTACGTGGCTGTAGCGTGGCAGATAATCCTGCTTGTAAAACTAAATCACGACCATAAATCAACGCGTTACGATCTCGAACTAAATGAGGTGATATCTCATTGATAACGTCTGTTAACTGATTTGCTTTATCAAAGGTTAATAGTTGGAAACCCGCTGGCGTAGACGCGCTTGTTAGCGCCACTACAATATGACGATTTTGGCCATTAAAGCGAAAGTTACTCATTGTCATGCTTGTTTATGCCTCTATCCATGAGTATGTTGCTAATCCTAAATGCAGCGTTTGAGACACTTCAAGCTGTAAACTTTTCCCTGTTACAGCCTGTTGTTCATAACGGTTAAAAAGATGCACAAAATTATATAAACCAGAGACACAACCAATGTCTCCTGTGAAATTTGTTGTCTGTGAAATGTCACTATCTGAATCAATTCTGCCTGCAAGCTGTTCATATGCATTTAGCCAATTATCGGTCACAGTTTGATTAGCACCGGGTAAATACAATTGATTAAAAAGCTCTGGCTCGCACGCTTTATTTGCCTGCTGAAAAAGGCTTTGAATAGTTTGAGTTTGCTGCACTAAACTGCAGTTATTTTGACTTAATAGGTCAATGCTTAAACCAGTGGTATTAACCCTTAAGTTTGTCACCATTGCGGCTTCTGCTGGACGACTGCCAGATCCTTGTTCCTCGGTAATCAGATTTTCTGTCGCTAACAACTCTGCTAAGTCAAAAAATAAGCTATCAACAGAAATTAACACCACACTTTGTGAATCAAATGGCATCGCTTCTAGTGCCTTAAAGGCAAACATTAACGAAGCGCTTCCATTAGGAAAGATCCGAGTGAGTGGATGTTCAAAACAATGTGGTAAATGTTGGTGAAGCACACTCACCCAGTGTTGTAATTCATTGGCAGAAAGGTTTGGCAGCAACCAAAAAACAGGCTTACCCTGGTATGTTTTCCATACAGTGTCATCTTGTAAGTTTAACTTAAATAGCAAGTCTACTAAGCGATCAACTTTGCGTTCAGTAGATAAATTTGCCGCCATGACTGCGACAACATTTTGTGAGTTCTGCTGATATGAGAATTCTAACGGCTCACTAAAAGGTAAGTTAATCAATCGTTCAGTGTCGGTATTAGCACCAATACTAAGACGGGTATGTTGGACATCTATAATCATGATGCCAACTTGCTATCTGCTGTGCTGGCAATTGCTTTTGAAATAGTGCCGTGCAAGCGATACTGGTGAAGTTGCGCTATTTTTTGATGAACCGGACTTGTTTGTGTCAGCAAGAATTCGATAGAATTCTCATTCACTTCAACGCCATTTAGCATTCGGCTGATAGTGTTATTTTGATTATAGTTAAGTGCGATAGCTGGCCAACGGTCAAGCAACTTCGCACTGTAAAACTGTAAATATTCACCACGTTTATCCAAATCGCTTTCAGATTGCCACTGAAGAGAAATTGCTTGTTCAAGCAAGGGACCTAAAATGATTTTGAGTGCATTAAACGCTGCCATTGTTTGCGAGGGTTGTTGCATCGCTTTCGCTAAAAAAGGCACAAACTTAATAAAACCAGAATACCCCATAACCTCAATCACTTTAGCCCTTAATGTATCGTCTTGGCTCATAACATTGAGTATCAAAGTGAGTTGTTCTTCATCTAAGGAGGCGATGTAAAAATCAAATAAAATACTATCTACCATTTCTAATTCAATAACATTTTCGTAGATCTTTAATGGCGCTTTTTTAACTTCCATCAGCAACTCAACATACAGTGTTGTCACTGGCGTTACTGGTGTCATTGACGTAGTTAGTCGTTCACTTGCTTGTTTGCGGTTAAGTCTTTGCCCTTGAAAAATACAAAGCAATAAGTATTGATGAATTTGTGCGGCTGTTTTCCCATCGCTACTCAATACCAATGGATGAATTAAATACTGGCTAGCAAGAAGTGCAAGATTAGGAAAGCTCTGTGCAGAATTGATTACGCTGCTATCAAATAGTCGTTGAAATAATAAACATTGCTGCTGTGAATTTTGCTGACAATGTAATTTCAAAAATAACTGAATGATGACCAACTGGTTTTGAACGTCATAATCCACTTCAGATTCAAGTGCGCTTACGAGTTCAGTGGCATTTTTAGCTTTAAGTAACTGGCTTTGGCTATCACTCTGACAAGCATTCTGGCTATCACTTTGGCTAAGAGCAGCACCTTCATTTAACGCTTTATAACTGATAAATAATGCTTGAGTATTATCTATAAGATTTTTAGGCGCACACTCAAAAGACGACATTATCACTTGTCGTTGCGCTAATAAAAAATCAAATCGCTCATGCAAACTCATCAATACAATCCTTGTCGTTTAACCAATCAGCACGGTAGGGTTACCTACAATGATCTTCCCACCATGCGCAGTGCCATCGCCTAAGCGAGCCGCTGGTTTTCCATTGATGAGTACTGAACTTGAGCCGGCATTGATAGTGTCAGGTGGCCCAACACAAATAAGCTTGTCACCTTTGCGCGCTGCAGGCATAGAACCTATTAACACATTGCCTGAACCCATGATAATTGGCCCGCCAACATGTGGTACTGGGCCTGGATTGGTCTTCGGGCAAACATGCATACAAGATAACGTCGCAGCTGGCATTCCCATCAAATATTCCTTTATTTGTTAGCGCAAATAGCATTGGGTCTATAAACATTTAAAAATGGCAGTTCAGATAATCAGGGTTAATCTGAATCGATTAGAATTACCAATAATTGCTTTCTTTCAATTGCATTGGCTATTGCCGTAATCATCTCAGCTTCTGTTATCTGACTACTGCTAAATTCCTCAGCGTTTAAGTATTGATAAATACGTTGCAGAATATCAGTTTGATTATTCCAAGTATGACGACTTATCAAGAATTGCTCACCAAAAAGGCTGGATGCTGACAATGCTATTTCTGGCTGATTTAGCAGCGGGTCCATTGGCTTATCAATAGGTTTACAAATCAAATAACGATAGCCAAATCGACAAACAATTTCGTGCCCTCGGCAAAATGCGCCTAATTGACCTACGCCAGCATATGATGTCGAGGTCATAACTAATTTAGCTTAATTTGAGCGGCTTTGAGGGCAATACTCGCCCCATTAACTTTAACGTCTGTGCCTTTGATTTTAATATTGGTGCCTTCTATTGAAATCGAACCGTCACTGCTCATTTTGATACTGGCGCCACCCGTTTTAATCACAATTTCATTACCCGCTTCAATATTAAGCACTTTGCCAACTTTAACGGTCTCGTTATTGCCAATATCCTGCTTTCTATCATTGCCAATTTCTAGTGTGCTATCGTTGCCTACTTTTTCATTATCGTTATTGACGACTTCGGTAAACCTGTCATTGCCAACTTTATCTTTTTGGTCATTTTTAACATTTAAATGATGATCTTTCTCGGCCTGAAAAAATAGCAACTCCTTGCCTTTTTCATCATCAAAACGCAACTCATTGAAGTTGTCAGCGCCGCCTTCTTTTGTGCTATGTGACTTAATTCCCGATTGCGTTTTTTTAGCAGGTAAAGCATATGGAGGCATCAAATCAGCATTGTAGACAGCACCACTGATAATAGGCTGGTCTGGGTCGCCATTAATGAATTCAACCAACACTTCTTGGCCAACTCGTGGAAAGAAAAAGGCTCCCCACTTATTGCCAGCCCAGCTTTGTGCGACACGGATCCAACATGAACTTTTTGAATTAAACTCACCTTCTCTATCCCAATGAAATTGCACCTTAACTCGGCCAAACTTATCAATATGCTGTTCATCACCAGGTTCACCGGTCACAACAGCGGTTTGAACGCCGTTGATTAACGGCTTTTGCATCAATAGAGAACTACGGTAAGGTGTTGAATTGGGAACACATTCAAAATCATTGTGATAGACAGCATGACTACCTGATTGACTCGCACCCGATTGATTAGGCTGTGTCGCTGATGTTCTTAAAGCACTCACAAGAAAAGTCTTACCTTTAAAACTGCTATTCTCATGATCTTTAAAGGTAAAAAACTTACCTACAGTAAAGCTGCGGCAATCGCTTTGACCACTGCATTTATTCATATCTTTTTGAAAAGCTTCTAAATGATTATCTGCTAATGGTTGGGAGCGACTATTTAGTTCAGACTCGCCAAGGTAATCAAATACTTCTAGATTTTTTTGTTCCGGCAAATCGTTTTTCGTATTGCTGCCAGATGGGAATTTTTTAGGTTGAGTATAATCATATCCCTTTTGAGCAAATCCGCCGCTTACCATGCTCATACCACCTTGCCAGTGAGAAACATGTGACTCAGCTAGATGGCCTGAAAAACAACGAACCTGCGCTTCATCGCAGGCGTTATAAGCAGTGATGTCATCAGCAAGGACTAACTTATGATCGCCTATACTGTGGTCGAAAAAGTAAAAAATACCCTCTTGCTGTAATAAACGTGTCACAAAATCAAGATCTGACTCAAGGTATTGAACACAATATTCGTATTTGGGATAGGTACGGGTTGTCTTATTTTGAAAACTGACGGCATGTTGACCAAATATGTCAGTAAGAATATCGATAACAGACTGATTTTGAAAAATTCGGCAGTTAGTTCGCTGCTTCATTAACGCAGCTCGAGGAACGATAACCGCTTGATAGTCAATATAGTCTTGTGCCACATCTGCAGCAGCGGTTCGCATTCCAGCAGATTCAATATGGCTTATTACGCCATGGAAGTATCTAGCTGCACCATCGCTTTCGGCATTTCTCAATGAGATACAAACATTTTTGCCGACTAAGCTCTCAAGTTTGATTTGAGTACCAATAGTAAACATTGAAACACTAATTGAGAACAGCTGGGAAATCGCTTCAGAGGCAGTAAAATGTGTTAGGTAGAGCGTATCTTTACCTAATGGAGTCGTAATACTAATGATATTGTTTTTTTGCGTAGCCTTTAGCATTCCTTGCCTCAGTCTTTTTAGGTAAAGATCTTGGAGGAATTTCTCCTCCAAGATACAAGATCACAAATGGATTACATTTGTTGACCTTTAACACCGCTGTAGCCATAACGTAGCGCTGCAGTGATGTTGTTTTTGTCATCTGTAGGTGTAACTGCCATCATCATCTCTGTGTAGCTGATAGTGATAGTTTCAACAGGGCGGTCACCTTGAATTGACACGCTGTAGCTTGAAATCATTGCATCAGTTAATTCGATCTGCATGATTTCTTCGATTTTGTCACCTTGTTTGGTGATATGGAAAACAGCTTTTTTACCTTTACCGATTGTTGCTTCTTTAAAGATATCTGTTGAAGCATTATCTTGAAGTTTAGTGATTGTAACGTCACCTAAACGAGTTGAACTTGCTTCACGATCTTTAGCAGTACCAGTGAAAGAAGAAATCTCACGGCTTACATTCCAATCTACAGATAAGACAGTGATCATGTCTTTGAATTCTGCAGCAGTTGTTTCGCCTTTAATACCTTCGTAATCTAAATATGTATTCGCTTGCATTATTAATGCTCCTTTTGCGTAAATATCATCCATTAGTGGATAGGTTTATATAAGTTTAAATATAAACTTAATTCAATTTATTAAAAATGCATTCAGACATGCCAAAGTTATTAATGTGGCACATCTAAAATTAAACTCGCGTTTTAAAGCAACGAGATTATATCAAAGACCTTTTTATTATCAACAATACTTTCAATGTAATTTAAAAATAAAAATAACATCAAAATCAACAACTTAAAAGGCAAGCCATTTGGTAGCTTTTTGTGTAATACTTTATAACTATCTAACTAAAGCCTCAAACTAATACTTTGTAATAGTATTAATAAAACCTATAGGTGTAAGTAACACTATTTCACGTAAAATTATTTTTTACGCAAAATAGTAGTCATAT